>CAKZQF010000016.1 GCA_937139475.1 uncultured Gammaproteobacteria bacterium
AGCTTGGCCAGAACCAGTAATACCACGACTTTGACGGCGATAAGTCCCAGTGTGGCCAGGATAATAGGTACCCATGCGCTAGCGAACAGGGCGAAATTGATACCTGCGCCGACGGTCATAAAGAACAACCCGAGCAACAAACCCTTGAATGGCTCAATATCGGATTCCAGTTCATGGCGGTAGTCACTGGTAGCCAGCATGACTCCGGCAATAAAGGTACCTAGTGCCGGAGACAGGCCGACCAGCTGCATGAGCAAGGCAACGCCTATCACCATCATCAACGCTGCGGCATTAAACAGCTCGCGTAGTCGGGTGGCTGCAATCAAATCAAAGATTCGGGTGGTTAAATGCCGCCCAGCCAGAATCACCAGAGCCAATGCTCCAATGGTGACTAGAGTGGCCTGCCAGCCGGGCAAGCCCGCGACCAGGCTGATCCCTGTATGCTCAGCGCTGTCTTGTGCGTGAACAAGAAGGTCTTGGAGTTCAGCTAAGGCTAGCAGCGGCATTAAGGCGAGCATGGGAATGACCGCGATATCCTGAAACAGCAAAACGGAAAATGCGGATTGCCCACCGTCGCTGCTCATCAGGCCTTTTTCGTTCAGTGTCTGCAACACGATGGCAGTGGAGGACAAAGCCAGAACCAGGCCTACAGCCAGGGCGACAGACCACCTTTCCCCCAGCATCCAGCAGATAAGCATCACCGCACCAGTCGTTGCAGATAGCTGCATTCCACCTAAACCAATGAGTCGATGGCGTAACCTCCAAAGACGTTCGGGTTCTAGCTCGAGGCCGACCAGAAATAACATCATCACCACTCCAAATTCGGCGAAATGCTGCAATGAGAGAACGTCTACATCCAGCAATGCCAATAGGGGAGAGATCATGATGCCTGCTATCAGGTATCCAAGAACCGAGCCCAGGCCGAGACGGGTTGCCAATGGCACAGCGGCAACACCAGCAGCAAGGAAGATAAACGACAGGAGTAGATAATCGGTCATTACAGTTCACCAATGCCTGAGCAGTTTTTGAGCAATCTTGATCTTTTCATTCAACAATAGTGTACAGATACTAAATGAAGCAGAGCCCCTGATATGGGGCTCTGCGCCTATTTACGGAGAAGGGGAAGGCGCTGGGGGAGGGCACCAACACATTCCCCCGCCTTAGCGGGGTATCTACATGAAGATAAACTGCCTGTACAAGGCATCAAGCTGTTTACGCACTGCCTCTACGTTCTGCTCTTCCCCACTATCAGTCAGCTCCATTAGACGCTGTTCCTTGTCTGTAATCTGCTGGCAAAGATCTGCCAGATTCTCACAGAAGCCGTCAGGATGAATAACGGGACCCGCAGTTTCGACTTGTTCGCTTGCCTTCTTACGTGCGGAAGATGTCGGAGATATCCCGTGTTCTTTGTTAAAGGCAATCTGGATGGCGCGACGGTTATTGGTCTCATCGATAGCTTGCTGCATCGCTGGGGTAACTGTGTCAGCATACAAAATGGCTTTCCCGTTCTGGTTGCGTGCGACACGTCCAATCATTTGGATGAGGGCATGGGAGGAACGCAGGAAGCCAGCACGGTCAGCATCGAGGATGGCGACAAGTGATGCTTCGGGAATATCGAGCCCCTCTCGAAGCAGGCTA
This sequence comes from uncultured Gammaproteobacteria bacterium, assembly GCA_937139475.1. Classification (GTDB taxonomy): domain Bacteria; phylum Pseudomonadota; class Gammaproteobacteria; order Enterobacterales; family Psychrobiaceae; genus Psychrobium. Next base: position 1,639 of record CAKZQF010000016.1, read on the forward strand.
ATGCCAATCAAGACGTCAAATTCGCCTTCTCGCAGGCCATTGATGATTTCGACCCGGTCTTCGGCCTTAGTATCTGAGTGCATGTATCTGGTGCGAATACCATTCTCTTCAAAATAGCTGTTTAGGTCTTCGGCTGCTGCCTTTGTCAGAGTGGTAATAAGAACCCGGCTATTGTTCTTCACACATGCAGAGATTTCGTTGAGAAGGTCATCGATGGAACCGTCCTTCTTTCTGATTTCAACCACAGGGTCAAGCAAGCCGGTGGGGCGGATCATCTGCTCAATTACCCGATCCTGAGACTTCTCTATCTCGTAAGCACCCGGCGTTGCGGACACAAATACGGTTTGCGGTTTGATTTTCTCGAATTCTGAGAAATTAAGAGGGCGGTTGGCTTTGGAAGACGGTAAGCGGAAGCCGTAATCAATAAGGGTGTTCTTGCGGCTCTGATCACTCTGGTACATGGCAGAAATCTGCGGGATCATGACATGTGATTCATCGATGAATAAAAGCCCATCTTTGGGGAGGTAGTCGAGCAGGGTAGTTGGTGGGAGAGAGGCGTCTCTACCGCTGAAATACGAGGAATAGTTCTCCATCCCAGAGCAGTAGCCAAGTTCTTTCATCATTTCGATGTCGTTGGTAACTCGCTCATGCAGACGATCAGCCTCCACAAAACGGTTGTTGCTATTCAGCTCTGCGACGCGCTTCTCCATCTCTTCGGTGATTCTTTGCGTTGCTTCATCAATTTTGTCGGTGGGAGTGGCAAAAAGAGTCTTCGGTGACACAAGATATTCGTCAATCGTTTCGAGGCTATCTCCTGTCACAGGGTCGATACGCTTAATAGACTCAATGGTGTCATCGAGCAGTTCTACACGAACGCCCCATTGCTCTGAATCAGCTGGGAAGATATCAATCACGTCTCCCTGTACCCGGAAGGTGGCGCGTTTTAGCTTCCGGTCTGTTCTGTCGTATTGCAGCTTGGCGAGCCGGTGAATCAGCTCTCTTTGGTCAAATCGAGCGCCGGGAGTTAGCGGCACCTGCAAGGCACGATATTCATTTGGATCTCCCAGTCCATATATGGAAGAGACAGATGCCACAACGATGACATCCTTGCGCTCAATGAGTGACTTGGTGGTTGATAATCTCAGTCTTTCCAGATGCTCATTGATGGCGGAGTCTTTCCTGATAAAGCGATCAGTGCTAGGGATATAGATCTCTGGCTGGAAAAAGTCGTAATACGATACGAAGTACTCAACCGCATTTTCAGGGAAGAAGCTCTTCATTTCGCTGTAAAGCTGCGCCGTCAATGTCTTGTTCGGTGCGAGTATCAGGGTGGGACGTTTAAGGCGGTGAATCACGTTTGCCATGGTGTAGGTCTTCCCAGACCCGGTAATCCCTTTCAGTGTCTGATGCGTTGCGCCGCCTTCAATATTCGATATCAATCGCGCTATGGCCTCAGGCTGATCCCCTGATGGCGTGTAGCTAGAGTGTAAGATGAACTTACCTGTAGACATTACCGATCTCCTGTTTATACTCCTTTTATTTAACAGGATGTCTTGGCGTTTGTAAAGCGCTATCAAACCAAAGCCGAATTCTTTAGAGGGCTGGAAAGGCAAAGCTGCCGAAAAGTCCAAGTTATTGGAAATACAAGAAAAACTTGATAAAAAAGGGTGCTAAATGACAGCTACAATCCCTTCCCAAGCCGTTTGTAAGCCGGTGACACGGCATGCGATCTTCCTCGTTGCAAGCCTGGCTTCAGTCGAGGACGCTGCCAGTACAGTAAGGGCTGTATGTTCTGACATATCTGGTTTGGTGCGTGCCATTGGGCAGCGAGATCCGCAAGCCAGCCTCAGCTGCATCTGCGGGTTTGGGTATCATGCATGGGATCGTCTCTTTGGGCAGCCATTTCCTGCTGAGCTGCACCCATTTCAGTCCATGGGACCGCCAGAGAGAAACGCACCTTCAACGCCAGGTGATATTTTCTTCCATATTCGAGCTGAACAAATGGACATTTGCTTTGAAATGGCAATGCAGCTTCTCGGTAAGCTCGGAAAGTCAGTCCAGGTTGAAGATGAAGTGCATGGTTTCCGCTATTTTGACTCGCGCAGTATTGTCGGTTTTGTGGATGGGACAGAAAACCCATCAGGCGATGAGATCCCGCCTTATACGATTGTGGGTGATGAGGATCCACAGTTTGCTGGAGGCAGTTACGCAATTACCCAGAAATACTTGCACGATATGGATGCCTGGAATGCGCTGACCGTTGAAATGCAGGAAAAAATAATCGGGCGTAAGAAACTGTCTGATATCGAACTTGACGAAGATGAAAAGCCATCGTGGGCACATAATTCACTCACGGTGATTGAGCATAACGGCAAGGAGAAAAAAATCCTCAGGGATAATATGCCGTTTGGGAAGCCTGGAAGCGGGGAGTTCGGCACCTACTTTATCGGTTACTCAAGAACCCCGTCCGTAACCGAAGAAATGCTAAAAAATATGTTTGTAGGTAACCCAGAGGGGAATTATGACCGGCTTTTGGATTACAGCCGTGCGGTTACTGGCAACCTCTTCTTTATTCCTTCGGTGAACACGTTGGAAGACTGACTTTATTGTGGTCCCTAAAGTCTTCCGAGACATCCAAAAAACGATGTTCTTTTGTCGTTAACGAGCGTTCTTAAATTCACCTTTACCTCTTTATAGTTAAGTGGGTACAAGTCCCAAGCACGAGTGAAAGGAGAACCGGTTTCCGACGTTCGGCGGAGCATGACTAGGCTGGGATAGCTTGCGATTCCGAGCAGGAATAGAAGTACGCATCAAAAAGATACCTTATTATTTCACATACCTTCTAGTCTTGGACATACTATAAGCCTGTGCCATGCCACCGAAAACCTGCTGTAATATACCTTATGTGCAATCGATACGTACCACCCGGCGAAGCAGAGATAGAACGGTTTTGGCATGTTGGGCGCTCAAGTCCTGGGCCCTTCTACCGCAGTGAAATATTCCCGCGATCGCAGGGGCCGTTCATTCGTTCCAGGAACGGCAACCGAGAATTGGTTGTGGGTCAATGGGGATTGATTCCCCATTTTGCGAAATCTCCCACTTTGAAATACAACACCAATAATGCCCGGTCTGAGGAACTAGCAGATAAAGCCAGCTATCGGACGCCGTGGAAGCATGGGCAGCGTTGCATCATTCCAGCAGAGTCCTTTGACGAACCCTGCTGGGAAACCGGCAAAAACGTCTGGTGGCGCTTTCGGCGAAACGATGGGAATCCTTGGGGTTTGGCTGGCTTGTGGAACACCTGGATCGATAAGACCACAGGTGAATTGTTTGAGAGCTACACGATGCTGACGATCAACGCCGATCATCACCCAATCATGAACCGAATGCACAAGCCGGATCCTGCTTATGGTCCTGACGATCAAGACAAGCGATCGGTGGTGTCCATCGAGCTCGAAGATCTCGATACCTGGTTAACAGGAAGCATTGAAGAGGCGTCGCAGCTAATCAGGGTACCAAGTGTGGATTGCATTTCAGCAGAGCCATCAATTTCCTAACCACAATATTATGTTAAATAGAGTATGGCTGCAGCCCACGGCTGGCGTGGGGTCTGATTTCGCATAAAAAACATTATCCAGATTTGGGTTGTTGGGGCAAGATAGAAATGACGGCTCTCCGAAGGATCACTTCAACCGCTGATAGGCCCAAATCAGGGCGGCACTGAGGCTGTCGGTTTGGAAGAGTGATTTCAGGACACGCAGCTCATAGTGTCTCATCAAAACAGGTGTAATAATATTAGCTCACAGCCTTTACATTGATGGAATGTGTCGTCTTTGGTTGATACTGATCTTAGAGATGCGTTAAACGAATATCTATCCATGGGGTCCCTACTCCCCTAACACTTTACAAGAACACATGGCGCTCATGCTTCGTGATTGGGCTGGTGTCGAAAAAGGTAGTTCACACAGTGGCCGTCGATCAGTAATAACCAATATTATCCATAAGCAGAAGAAATCAGTAAAAATTGCCCAAAAAATTGCTGGTCATGTAAACCCTTCAACAACGCTCATTTATGAAGAGCCACCTGAAGATGCGATCGAAAGCGCTCTGAAAGGTATCCATGATTCTTAAGTCGAATATTCACAGGTATTGGACATATTTGGATAATTGCGCGATGGCCTAGCGGGGGCATTTGAACAGAAACTTACGGTATCGCCTACGCGGATCCACCTCAAACCGTAAATTCCTGTGCAATCTTCCCCTGCCATTTCATGGCCGTGGGTTGAGATCGAGCGGATACTTCTTTAAATCCAGATAATCCCAGTTATTGCGGCATACCCAATTCATCACGGTTCCCGGTGGATCCGGGTTCTTGGTAAAGGTCTTCACTGCGCTTTCATACTGCTCCAAAGAACAACTGTCCTCACCAAACTGTTCCTGGTTGGTGCGCAGCCCGGCTAAGTCATGGACCTCGAATTGGGAGCGAAAGGCTGTAACGGTTTGATCTGGATTAATGGCGAAAAAAAAGTAGTCCTGGGTATCCAGCATGGTTTCAATAACGGCCTGAATGATCGGATTACCGGCAGGAACCAAACCGTGATACGTGGCATGGCCATAGAATTCAAACCCAAAGTGAAGCACCTTGTACTGGCTTGTGCCAAGAACTGAGTGGCCAAAGTTCATACCTTGCTGTGTTACCTGGTTCGGTATTGGAATTTCAGGTCGTACCGCTATGAAACCGCATTTTTCTTTCCGATCTTCCACGTAGCCCAATGCGAAACAAGGTGCTTGCGCGGCCATAAGATCGCGGATCAACAGTTGATTGACTATCAGTCGTGGCAGATAGTTGTGGACTTCGCCCATTTATTTCGCTTCCTCTTGTGCCAGCCTTTAGGGCTGTCGCTATGTCATTGATATATCTAGTCATCTTTGATTTTTAACTACTTTTCTGTTCGCCGGAATCTTGTTCGATAAAGTAGGTGCCATTGGGCAACACATGCTTGTATGGCAGCAGGGATATGTGAGCCAGCAGATCATCATCCACAGTCTCACCCTGCTTTCGCAGTTCATCAACGATGCTGCTGATCCTGGAAGTGTTCCAGTAGAGAATGGCATTAGACACCAGGCTTAATGCGCTGGCCTTGTTCATGATCTCCAAGTAGTCACCGGTAGTGAATTCACCCTGGTTAGCAAAGAAGATCCAGCGCGGCAGGTTGTGGCGGTATTCGCCTTTATTAAGCTGGAGCTGGACTGTGCGGCGCAAATCCTTGTCGGTAATGTAACGCAGGATGTATTCCGTTTTGACGATTCTACCCAGGTTGGTAAAGGCCTTCGCCAACCGGTCAGAAGGGAAACTGTTAGTCAGGCGCTCCACAATCACGTGTGCTGGTGCCGTGCGCTCCTTTAGCGAGGTAGCCACGTGGATCATTTCGTCCCACTGCTCTTCAACGATATCCAGATCCGCCGTCTTGTTCAGCAATGGCGTGAATACACCATAATTGACGTTACGCTCCACCCGGTAAAGCTGCTGATCCTTGAGATCGCGGATCCGGGGCATGAAGTAATAACCGAGCAAATAGCACAGCGCAAAGATGATTTCGGTGTAGCCATGGGTATCGGTGGTATGCTCCCGAATCTTCAGGATGGTGTTGTTTTCCAGCAGGCCATCGAGGACGTACAAGGCTTCCCTTGGATTACAGGAAATGGCCTTAGTGCTGTAGACCGAATACTGATCGGACACATGGGTATAGATGCCAATCGCTTTCTCGTAGTAGCCGTAGTACCGGGGATAATACGCCGCCAACAGGCTGTCGGCCCGGATCCGGAAGCGCTGCGCGTCGGATGAAGATACCTGGCCTGATCCGTGCACTTCACTGAATGGCAGTTGGTGGTGCTGGTTCACGATTTCGGCGCTGGCCGCTGTGATGGTTTCTTCGCGCACGTAAAACTGCAAAACATGGCGCAGCATGTCCACAGTCACGTCATCAACACTTGCGCTCATGGCCACAACACCGAGATTGGTAGCCTGGGAAATCAGGGCGGAAATCAGTGTTTTGTAGAAATTCTTTGGCCTGGAATGGTGTTGCTGCACTGGGATAAAGTGCCGGGTGAAATTTGTCTCCTTGTCCACCTCCATTAGCAATTCTTCAATGCGAATGGTGGGCATACTGGCATCGATGACCTTCTGGAGTTTCTTTACCGCCTCCGGGATTTCAGCCTTGTCGTCGCGCTTCAGTTTAAGGTTGCCATCCTTGATGTCGGCAAAGGTATCCAGGCCGAAACGCTTGTCCGCTTCCCCCACACTTTGGTGGAATTGCAGAATCAATTGCGCTTTCACCTGGTCTTTGAACGGTTGCTGTAGGTCTTCGTAGGCGGCTTCGCGGGTGTCCTCCCACCGGTGCTGATTCAGCATCAGATCCCAGAAAGAAACGTGCTGTTTGCTCTTGGGTACAAAGAGATCCCCAGAGCGCAATGCTTCTTTCATGGCCATAGCCACACCCAATTCCCAGGCATTGCGCTGGATCTTGCCGTTTTTTCCTTTCAGGCAACGCCGTAGCTCCTTGGGTATGAAATACGTTGGAACGTCATCGGGCAGGTTTTTCAATTCACCGGCATCGAGCTGGCGAATCAGTTGTATTGAGTTCAGAAGTGGTTCGGTACCGGGTTTTGCCTGGAATGGCAGTTGTAGAAATTCTGGGAAATACTTCCGTAAACTGGGATAGCGAGCCAGCAACAAATCACCATAGCCGCACTCTTCCAGGCGTTTGAAGATATGCAAATCATCCACGGATTCCAGCAGTTTCTTTTCATCGATGCGTTGCCAAAGATCCACTTTGTTCAACGGCCTGTCATCCGGCCAGTCAAGGATTAGGTGGGTGGCATCCAACACCATATCAATGGCTTTTTTCTGACGTTTGCGAAATTCACGGTGCTTTTTCTCATGAACCTGCTTGCCCTTACGCAGCATGTCCAGGATGTACTGGTCGTGCATCTTGACTAGGTGATCCAGCAGTACCTTGCGGGTTTCCAACAGAAAGCACAGCATCAGGGAATAACGCTTGTTTTCCTTGAACCGTTTGATGTCCTTGGCGTTGTAGCGGCGTGCCAGTTTGTAGAGGTAATCCATAAAGGCCGGATCCACGATCCGGGACTCAATGGCATCGATGCCGGTATCATCGAGAGACCGGTAACGTTCCAGGTAGCTTTGAATCGAAGATATGGTGGCCGAGGGCGGGTATTCCTTCAGTAAGTAGAACAACGATCGCTGATCACCAGGTGCAGCAACTAACAGCTCATCGATGGCCTGTCGGATTTCCACAGATAGTTGCTGGTAAAGTGATTCAAACAGTCGCTCGTGAACATCGGCGCATACGCTGATAATCAAACGCTCCATAACGCTTGGCCCTGGTAAAACCACCTTGGCGTTTAGAAGGTATTGTTCGGCTCGCAGAAACAGCTCGTCAGGTAAATAACCTTGCTCAGCCTGTTTGGATAGCCATTTTTCCAGGCTGGCCTGTGCGTTATCGTCGTATTTGGAAAAGCCCAGGTAAATCAGAATATTCTTGCGCTGTTCGGAAAAGGTGGCATCCCGCTCCGGGGTGTTGATGGTCAACGATGGCGGCAATTCGAGTTGGTTGTTAAGGTAACTCACTATGCGCGGCGATAGGTCGTTGACCTCCACCAGGAAGCGGCCATACAAGCGCACAGCGCAAAGCTGGATGGCAATGAATAAGCGGGAGTTAGTGCGGTAGCGATTGACTTCTTTCTGGTCGGCTTCCGATAACGTCCAGTCCCTGGCCATTTCCTCATCGGAGAAATCCTGTGGCAACGTCACTGGTTGGTAACGTTGCCGTTGGGTCAGGAATTTTTCATTGGCCGTCATCTGTCATTATTTGTTCTGGTTATCACGCTTTAACTTCACGGTAAATCATTCGGCCATGCCGCGTCACGGATACGCTTCACGGTTTCGTACATTCGTTTACCATCGCCATCCTGATAACCAAAATTATCAATGAAAGTGGAAAAGGTCAGTTGATCGCCTGTCTCGGCAGACCAATCACTAAAGGCAAGAGCGGTAGCGATGGCTTTACGTTGAAATGCTCGTGCAGCTTCACGCTGAGCCCGTTCATCTCGCCTCGCTTGAATGAGAGCTACTTCATCCGGTGACAATTCGTCAATTTGCATAGCACTTCCCTTCACATATTACGCGGCCACCAAGGGCCGCGCGTGTTCCAGCTTCTCAGCCAACACTTCATTGTGCTTAGCCAGCCACATGTCATTCATGAACTGGAGATTCAGCCAAAACTCTGGAGTAGTGCCCAGAACCTTTGCCAACAAAAAAGCTGTCTCCGCAGTTACCCCGCGCCGACCGCCACACAATTCATTGACGGTTTTACGGCCTACGCCCATCGCTTTTGCCAGTTCGCCCTGGGTAATACCAAGGGGTTCCAGAAATTCCTCTTTGAGCATAGTGCCCACACTGGTCGGTTGATGAGCGGGAATTTTCAGTGCTTCAACCATGGTTTCACCTCTTACCTGTACGTATGGGGATCCAGATAGACCCCGTTGGCTTCGCCTGCATCCCACTGGAATATCAGACGGTATTGTTTGTTCACGCGGATCGAGCACCAATCCTTTAGCTTTCCCTCCAAATGCTCAAAGCGGTTACCCGGCGGTATTCTTAAATCCTGCTCGCCGTTAGCGGCATGGATAATATCGAGCTTACGCTTTAGAGCACTCTCCAGGGTGCTGGGGATGTTGGGTGACTTAACACCACGAAAGTAGTAGTCATCCAGCCATTGATCCCGGAACGTCTTAATCATGGTTAATTGTATCCTGTATCGTTACATGTTACAAGCTGGTTTTATTGTTTGGCTAAAGGCGTGTCTCACTAGCCAAACGACAGTGTTTGTGAAACATTGAATAGTTGACAGTATACGGAACACTAATTACCATGTAAATCATAAGTTCTCAAACTGTTCCACAAACGACCGTTTATGATACACAAAAGGAGGCACACATGATCGGGCCGCGCATCGTCGTTAATCAGAATGATATGACATACGATTCCCAGGATCCGCGCTGTCAGCTTTTTCTCGGCAGCACCAGTGCAACAAATGGGATCGGAGAGCTAAAGATCGCTTTTGTCACAGTTGTAGATGACAGCACTCAAATGTTGAAGCGATATTTCGGTACTTGGAATTGGGATGATAAAGAAGGCAGTATTGCTCGCATCATGGATGTTGGCGGCAAATGGCCAGAGCCTTTTCTAAGCATGGCGCTGCCAGAGTTAGGGGAGTTGGACTAATGCCCATCGTCCAGATCACTGATAGCAAATTGCGGGACATCACCACACTGGAAATGTCCCGGGTACCCTGCGTAGGGGAGAAAGTCCTAATAGACGATGGCGAAGGTAATGGAGCACCGCATACTGTTGAATACGTGCAATGGACGCTCTACCGAAACAATTCCAAACCGATTGAAGCGATGATTAGCATTGAACTGGATCTGGGAACGGACGAAGAGCACAAGGCTTTCATCGAGTGGTTTAACAGCAGCGAAGATTGAGGTGGTTGGTGATGAGGATATACCTCGATACCGAGACTACAGGTTTGGATCCTGCTCATGACGATCTGCTTGAAATTGCCATCATTGGCGACTCCGGTGAAGTGTTGCTTAATACGTTGATCAAGCCATCCTCCAACAACCCAATCTGGCCAGAAGCCGAAGCCATTCACGGCATCACACCAGAAATGGTGCAGGATGCTCCTGTATTGTCAGAAATCGCCCCACGAATCGAAGCAGCTATAAAAGGGCGAGAGGTTATCATCTACAACGCCAGTTTCGATCAGGGGTTCCTGGGATCACTACTGTCTTCAGCAAATTCCATAAAGTGCTGCATGGAGGCCTGGGCTGAACATGTGGGCGATTGGTCGGATTATCATGGCAGCTACACCTGGCAAAAATTAACTGAAGCTGCACATGCAGTGCATTTTGAATGGCCTGGTGAAGCCCAT
>CAKZQF010000017.1 GCA_937139475.1 uncultured Gammaproteobacteria bacterium
CTGCTTAACTCGCGCAAAGAATTAGCAATTCAAATGAAGTTTTATGCAGTTACTTACTTTTTTGCATTAAAACCGAAACATTTTCAGACCTACCATTGACGGTAACGACATCTAAATAATCGTCATTATTTAAATCCGAAATGAGCACCTTTAACGGCTTCTCCGGCATCACAACGTGGCCAGCTCTATTAAAAGTGCCATTTCCAATTCCTAAGTGAATAGCGATTAGACTGGTAAAGTTGTTCGCTGTAACTATATCTAGCACGCCATCGTTATCCATGTCAGCTACGGCAATTGAACTAGGATGACCGCCAGAGTAAATTCGCGATTGTGGCTTTAGTGTACCGTCACCATCGCCCAACAGGATCGACACATCATCTGAGTCAAGGTTTGCAGTTACAACATCAGGAAACTTATCGCCATTAAGGTCCCCAGTGGCAATCGCAAAAGGCGACCACCCAACTTCATAAGGTGCACCAGTGGTAAAAGTACCATCGCCAAGACCTTGAACAATAAATAAGCGATCGACTAAAGAATAGTCATCCGTTATTACCGCATCAGGAATGCCATCAACATTTAAGTCTGTGACAGCGATAGCCTTAGGTAAATTCCCTAAAGGCAAACGCTGCATCAATTCGAAACTACCATTGCCTAAACCAATATAGCTACTTATATTAGTGTTATCTGAAGGGGAAGCTCCCGGCTGTACAAGGATTAAGTCTGCAAACCCATCGGCATTGAAATCAGCTAGAGCGAGGTTACCGGATTGCATCGCAATGCTTTGCATTAACGGAGATTTAAAGGTACCGTCACCATTAGCTAATAAAACTAATACTTGCGAAGAATTTGTATCAGTTACAACGATATCAATCATCCCATCGTTGTTAATATCAATTGCATTTATATCAGTTGGCTTACGCCCTGCGATATAGATCTGCGGTGTGTTAAAGGTGCCATCTCCATTACCAGTAAATACAGCAGCATCATTTAGATTAATAGTCACCAGATCCATATTTCCGTTGCCATCAAAATCCGCTAACGCCCCTGAAATAGGCCTGCCCCCAACGTCAAATTGAATTGCGGATGCAAAGCTAACCCTGCCTGATAACGCATTGTCAACGTTAGTCACTATCACTGTGACATAATCATAGGCGGATTTTTGATTAGCGTCGCCCGCGTCCAATTGAAAAGTCAGTGAAGTCGGTTCAGATACCTCTGGTGCATAAAAGTGGGCGATATATAGGTCAGTTCTAATGAGCTTAACACTTGGTCCGGAAGTTTGTGTCCAGGCATATGAGTTAATTGGGGAAAATGAATTGCTTGAAACATTTCCTAGTAATGTCACCTTGGTATGCTCTTCAACCTGCTGATCAACCCCCGCATCTACAACAAGAGATTTAGAAGCCCCTTCCTTAATGGAAGGATTACAGCCAACTAATAATGTTGTAACGAACAAAAGTAAAATATTTATATAAGATCTAAGCTTCGACTTCATGACGCTGTCCCATCGCTTTCGACAACAAGAAAGGCTTACCCACTCAAAACAAAATCACCCTCCTCTTTTCATATTAGCTTAGCGCGAATTAGTTTGTAGAACGGTTCATTCCATTGTTGACCCATATCAATCCGATGACCAATAAAGCTGTATTTGGTGACCAATGTATTTCCGGTCGCGGTAATGTATGTGGTCAGAACATTGCGGCAAAATGATTTATGTATTATTCATTCTAATAAAACTAGCCAGTTGGCGGAGGCATTTGAGACAAGCCTATGAGAATTAACACACCAATTAGCGAGCCTACAGCGGTGGAGGTTTTCCAAATATCCCACGTCACTTTTTCTATTGCTAATATATCTCCATAATTAAGTTCTATTTCTTCCCCTGATATGCCAGCCTCAGAAATAGTTAAAACTTCAAACTTGTAGGACTCTCCAGTAGTTGTTCGTATCCTAACCACATCACCTTTAGTTATTAAGTCAGCTAGCGTCGCAAAATTTATCGGTTGATCTCGGCTTATTTGGATTGGCCGCAATGATGTGCAGCTTGTGCAAAAAACAGCGAGAATAAGCAAGATCGATATAGCTTTCATTAAATACATGTCCCATCGCAAAGCCAACTACTTAGCCGAGGAAAAAGGTTACATAGGGAAATACTAGTACAAAATCATTATTTCTGCTGTAAAGATTCTTAGCGGACGAGCATTTTTCTATGAGCAATAGCCTACTAGGGTGTTTGAAAACTGTTAAGCAACGCTCGTTGGCGACTAGTTATTATACTAAGGATTCACCTAGCAGCGCCTATCGATTCATGTTATTTATAACCGCACCATGAATAAGCGTGTGGCTTTAACGAATAAGTTATTTTATTAGGACCTAAAAGTTGTCCTGGAAACTTGCCGCCATATAGTCCCCTTGATCAATAATAGACTTAACCACATCCACGATACTTATCATGCCCAGTAACTTGTTACCTTCCATTACGGGCAAATGGCGAAAGTGTTTTTCTGTCATTAGGACCAAACATTCATTCATCGTTTTTTCTTTGGTTACATAACAAACCGGAGTCGTCATTACCTCGCGAACCAATACCTGCTTCGATAACTTACCGTGCTTCATGAGTTTACGAGCGTAATCGCGTTCAGTAAGAATACCCTCTACTTTATCCTCCTGCATAACAAGTAAGGAGCCTATTCCTTCTTGCGACATCTTTTCTAACGCGTTGTATAGTAGGGCTTGTGGCTCAATGCTATGTATAGCACTGCCCTTTTTTTGAAGTAATCGTTCCACCTTCATTACGTTATCTCCTGTATCGATAAAGAATAAATCAAGGCTACTTCTTATGTATGGAGCCTATACTAAATATAGACTCTTTTGCGGACACTTTAGTTTTATTATCTTTTGTGACTTATTTTGCGTTCAATAATTTCCCTGTGGTTTAAGAATTTACAACGGTAAGTCGTTCCTTTACGGCGCTTTCGGGGATACAAAATGCAGAAGTATGCTCAAAGGCTAGTAAAAAGAAAAACAGTTGCTGCAAACCTAGTAGGAAAATACTGAAGCTACTGTTATTTTGAATTAAATAAAGCTAACCATTTTTCTTCATTTAAAGGTTTGGAAAATAAATACCCTTGTATGGTTTTACAGCCCTGCTTGACGAGATAGTCTAGTTGATAAGATGATTCAACCCCCTCGGCAACTATATTTAGTTTAAGGATTTTGGCCATCTGGATGATCGTATTAACGATAGCAACTTCATCATGCTCATTTTGTATTTCATCGACAAACGATTTATCTATTTTTAATTCGGAAATGGGCAGATTTTGAATTGAACTTAAGCAGGAATAGCCGGTGCCAAAGTCATCTAAAGAGAAACAAATCCCCTTCTCTTTTAGAAAAATCATTCGGCTAGTAATTAAGTCATAATCAGAAATGAGCATACTTTCAGTGAGTTCTAACACTAACTCATTATATGGAACCTGATAAGTGTCTAACGTTTGTATCAAAAATTCACAAAAGTTTGGCTGAGCAAATTGCTTGGCGCTAATATTGACCGATATAGGGCTATGGTGTACTGAGTCTCTATTTCGCTGCGCCAATAACTCACATGCTTTAACAAGAACCCATTCACCAATCGGTATAATTTTCCCATTTTGTTCTGCAAGGGGAATAAATTCAGCCGGTGAAATCAAGCCATACTCGGCGGAATTCCATCGAACTAGAGCTTCGGAACCAACAACGACACCATGGAGGTTAAACTGAGGCTGGATCACTAAGCCTAATTCATCAGTGAAATGTTTGTTCTTCATCGCAATCATGAGCTGAGAGTGGCGAATTAGTAAATCTATTTCGTGTCGCTCTGCACTTGAGACGCAATGTCCACCGTTGTCTTTAGCTTTTTTCAACGCTAATTCTAATAAGGGGCGAATATCTGCTAACTCAAGGTCATCTGGAGAGACATCGATAATACCGATACTAGCTGAAATTGATATCGCATTGCGCTTTATATTAAATGGGTATTCCGTTTCATGTAATAAGCGTTCAGAGAGTGCGTTTGAACTACAAATTTCCTTATCGATATTTAGTCGTGCATCTTCACTATTTAATAAAATGAAAAAGCTATCAGCATTATTTCTATAAAGTGTTGCGTCTTTCGGGATGGTAGCCTCTAGTCGCGCCACAAATTCTTTTAGTAGCAAATCCCCAACTTTTTCACCATAGATTAAATTCACTTGAGAAAACTTATCAATATTGACGAGTAAAATGATCAGATTGCTTCCTGATTGTCTGTGCATTTGAAAACTCGCGGCTACGTCATTTTCAAATGAGTAACGGTTAAGCACTTGCGTCGTACGATCATAAAAAGCGAGCTTTTTTATATGCTCCTCGTTCTTCTTTTTCCCCGTTATATCCCGAACAATGCCGATAAAGACTTTACTATTTCCTTCTAACGCTTCCGAAATCGAAATCTCCATTGGAAATTCAGTACCATCTTTTTTTAGTGCAGGAAGCTCTCTGCCAACGCCTATAATTCCAGCCTTGCCGGTTTTTAGGTACATCGCCATGTGCTGTGCGTGTGAAGAAGCGAAGGGTTCCGGCATCAAGATAGAGATATCTTTGTCGATTATGTCCTCAACCTGGTAGCCAAAAATCTTTTCTACAGCTTTATTGCCACTAAGAATGGTCCCATTTTCGGAAATCGTAACTATGGCGTCATTTAAGTTATCTAAAATAATCTTTAAGTTAGTCTTTATCTCATGGTCATTATTTAATAAGCGCTTGCGTAATGTGATATCTTCAAAGGCACCGTATATATGCGTTACTCTGCCGTTTTTTCTTCTTGGTTTGCCGGTAGTTCTCACCCATTTATGTTGACCTTTTTTATCGATAAAGGGCAACTCTAACTCGTATGGCATTAGCTTTTCGACCGCATCGGTAAATGCACTTTCGATGATTCGGCGCGCTTCTGGGCTATAAGATTCGATACCTATCTCTGGTGTGACCTTACAATGCTCAGCAATCCCATAAATTCTATAGGTTTCTTTTGTCCATAAAAGGTTTTGGCTCTCTAACTCAAACTCCCATCCCCCAATAGCAGCCACCTTTTGGGTCTCTTCAAGTAGGTCAGAAGAAGAAGCTAACTTATTTTGATTGCGCAAAAACGCTTGTGCCAACAGTGCCCGCCCGAGCATTTGCGCGACAGTTTCTACAATAAACGTAGTTTCACTATTTATTAGCGCACTTAGTTCCACACCACAAAAACTAATAAACCCCTTTAACTTGCCCTGCAAAAATACTGGAAATAGGGATATATTTCTTACTGATAATAATTGGCAAAGAGCATGTGAGCTATTATCGATAATTAGGAGCTCACAGATGCAATTATTGTAGTTTGTAACGTGGTCAGTTGCCTGCATGAGCCGGGCAGTTAGCTCTCCTGGAGGAAACATCAGATTCAGCTCATCACTTCCCTTCGAATATTGGTGGCCACAGTCATATTGACCATCGTCAGTTAAGCTGAACCAGAAAGCTCGCTCAGCGTTTAAAAACGAGGCAAGTTTTAATAGTCCATGCGTGACAACGAAATCGATGTCTCCTTGATCAATAAGTGGGGATTGCCCTAACTGACTTATGGTGCTTTTCACAACTATTCCTTGCGGTTACAAACAACTTTTCTATTAGATGTTGCTATATTAAATTGGCCTAAAATGTATTTATCAAGAATAAATACAATGTTTTAGCGAATGATAAGGTAACTTAATCCAGTGCTATTAAAAGTAGCAGTTACTATCGTATGATCTAGGCATATCGCCATTAAATTGGTTTAATTCTTTCAGTATGTTAGCTAACACTCAGACACCCTATTCCTACCAAATTGCTTGGCCTGATAAAGTGCTTCGTCAGCCCGTTTAAAGAGGAGGTCAAAATTATCATCCTTTGTACTTAAACTTGCGACCCCTAGACTTAAGGTCACAGAAGTTCCCTCCGGTAATATTCCACTGTATGAAATTTGTTCCTGATAAAGGCGTATACGTTCAGCCACAGTTAGTGCAACTTGCTTAGACGTCTCTGGCAATAGTATTGAGAACTCTTCTCCACCAATACGAGCAAGGGTATCTTCATTGCGAAGAGTGCCTAACACGCTTTTTGCTAGTTCAACGAGAACTGCATCACCGACTGGATGACCGAACAAATCATTAACGCCCTTAAAATGGTCAATATCGAACGAAATTAATGACAAATCATGGCCATGTCGCTTAGCTCGACTAAACTCTTTTTCTGCCCGCTCCACGAAATAGCGGCGATTATATAGCTGGGTTAAAGGGTCAGTAATTGATTGTTTTCTAAACATTTCTTTTAGCTGATAAAGCTCAGTGACATCGGAGGAAAAACCGATTAGCGCAGGTAGTTCGCCTTCCATCTGGTATGGGATTTTAACGCTGAGATAGTGCTGTGTATTGCCCAGCTCGTCAATTGCTTCTTCATTGATTACTTGTTTCTCATTGGTATCGAATAATTTCTTGTCCGATAGATGAAAGTGTTCAGCCATTTGCTCAGGTAAGATTTCTGTTTCGTTTCGTCCAATGATTTGTTCGGCGGGACGCCCAAAGAGCGCTGCTGTTTTGCTATTCACATATAAGAATTCACGTTCGCAGTTTTTCATATACACATGCGCGTCAATGTTATCCAAAACCGTATCCAACAACTTTTTTTGTTGAGTTACGAGCTTTTGTAGCTTTTTTTCCTCAGTAATATCAGTCGAAACACCGCACATTCCAATCACTTTATTATGTTCATCCAATATCGGCTGCTTATGCGTTCGATATACATGTGTGTTTCCGGTGCTTTTTACGACATTGACTTCTTCATTATTAACAGCCACCCCCTGTGAAAGCACGATATCGTCATTTTCTTTTAGCTGTTTTGATAAAGGTAAGTCGAAAAAATGTTCATCGCCTTTACCGACGACTTCTTCAATGGGCAGGCCAAATAAATCTAGCACTGCCTGATTGGCATAGATATATCGTCCCTCTAGATCCTTACCATAAATAAACACACCAACGCTATTTAGTATTTTTTCTAATAATGAGATCGCGTTTTTTGCTTTTGTTAAATCGTCCACATACGGCATTTCGATACTTTTCCTATATTTTCCGTGGCTATCGCTAATAATAAATTCTTATTTTGAACACGCTCTGTATTCGTTTTTAGAGTTTTATGTAGTGATTCTAGGGCATTGGTTTTAGGCTAAAACGTGCAATAAGTTCGCAAGAGTGTGATTTTACTGACTTAATGACCGAGCTATGTTTAGCATTTTGCCCGATAAAATCAATTAGAACAATTAGCCATTCATCGCACAGGGACAACTCTTGCACAACAGCTGGAAAAACAACCGATTTACGGATGCGGTGAACACGAATACCTGGCCAAATTGCCAAATAGCAATGAATTCGGCGACGGTATTTGTAGCGCGTGTTATAGGGAGTTGTTTGGTAAAGCCGATGCATAAGGTGATCTGGGTTCTCAATAGTAAATCAGCTACTGAATGTCACAAGCTATTACTGTATTATTGGCGTCATAATTTTTATACATGTAAGAACCACCATGGCTACTCGACAATTTGACAATGAGCTTTGCGTAAAGCAGCTTAACGTTAGCGAACAAAACTCCTTGGCGCCTAGCGCTTCACTTGCGATGGATGGAGATGATTCGCCTAAAATCGTACTTGCGACAATTAATGCAAAGTATATCCATGCCAGTTTGGGCTTGCGCTATCTATACGCCAACTTAAAAGAACTACAAAGCGCCTGTGAAATAAAAGAGTTCGTCATACAAACTCGTGCGATAGACATCGTCGAGCGCATTTTAGCGTCAAAGCCACAGATCGTCGGCTTTGGTGTGTATATTTGGAATATCGTTGAAACGACCAATGTCGTCAGACTTTTAAAAGTGATTGCCCCAGAGATAACCGTTGTGTTGGGTGGTCCTGAGGTAAGTTATGAGTCAGAGCAGCAAGATATTGTGAACGCTTCTGACTATGTATTAACTGGAGCTGCAGAAGAGAGTTTTTATCAGTTATGCAAAGATATTATTGCCGGCACCGAGCCGCAGCAAAAAGTGCTTCAATCCAAGCCCGTTGAATTGAAAGATATCGAACTGCCCTACCAATACTACAGTGATGAAGACCTCAAGAATCGCCTGCTTTATGTTGAAGCATCGCGTGGCTGCCCTTTTAAGTGTGAGTTTTGTTTGTCATCACTTGATACCGCATCAAATCCATTTGAATTGGAGTTATTTCTAGAGCAAATGGAAACGCTCTACCAGCGTGGTGCTCGTAACTTTAAGTTTATCGATCGGACGTTCAATCTAAACATCAAAACGACGATGCAAATCATGCAGTTTTTCTTGGACAAAATGAGTGAAGAGCTGTTTCTCCATTTTGAAGTGGTGCCCGATCACCTACCAAGAAAATTAAAAGAGTTACTCACTAAATTTCCACCGGGTAGTCTTCAATTTGAGGTCGGTATTCAAACGTTTGATCCGCAAGTTCAGGCTAATATCAACAGAAAGCAAAACAATCCGAAGTCTAAAGAGAATCTAATTTGGCTAAAAGAAAATACCAGCGCGCACATTCACGCGGACTTGATTTTTGGATTACCAGGAGAAACCCTGGAGACATTTAGAGAAAGCTTTAATGAGCTCTACCAATGTCAGCCTCATGAGATTCAGCTAGGTATTTTGAAACGCCTAAAAGGCAGCCCTATCATCCGACATACGGAAGCATTCGACTTGCGATTTAATCCGTTACCGCCGTTTAACATATTGAGCACTGACCGTGTTGATTTTGCGACGATGCAACTAGTGAATCGCTTTGCTAGATATTGGGATATGATTGCTAACTCGGGCCGGTTCAAGCACTCCCTGCCCTTTATTTTGTCCAACAACCCTTTCGATGAGTTTATGGCGATTGCTAACTGGCTTTTTGATCGGACCGCCCAGACACACCAGATTAACCTAAAGCGTCTCTATGAATTAGTATCACAAGCCGTGGAAGCTTTATTCCCAGAGAAGCACCAAATCATTGTTAATAACCTGGAGCTCGACTACGCGGCATCGAAGTTAAAAAGTCATTTCAATACATTAAGCCTTTATGCCGGCCAGCAAAAGGCATCAACAAGCCAAAATAAATTGGTGCAACGCCAACAGCGCCACTTGGGTTAACCAGTTTATCTAAGTTTCCCTAGGAGTCCTGGGGAAACTTACTTATTGACATAGTAGCTAGCGCTTTATTTTGGTTGTTCTTTCATCGTCAGCTGCTCGATGGTGCAGCGGTGACTTTTCGATAATGCCAACTCTTCACCGCAATCCAAGATCACGTGATACAAGCCTGTTTCCATTAGTCTAAATTCTTCAATGGTACCGATTCTAACGATGGTCGAACGGTGGATTCTAACAAATACTTTGGGGTCTAGTAGTCGCTCCAGTGCATTAATCGTTTCTCTGAATAAAATATGGGATTGATCATCGAGGTGCAATTTCACGTAATTACCAGAACCTGTGATGTAACGGATCCTATCAACGTTAACGAGTTTTATTGAGCCCGGTTCTTTTATCACGCACTTATCTATGTAAGTAGGGTGGCCTTTGAGCGTGTCAATAAAATGGTTTAAATTGGCCATCGTCTGACTGCTTGCCGTGAGCCTGTCTAATGCATCGTAAAACGCAGTTTTAAGCTTTTTAGCCGATAGCGGTTTTACGATATAGTCCATTTCCCGACTTTTTAGCGATGAAATACTCTCGCTCTTTGCATCGGTAATGAAAATTGGAATGCTAGATTCTGATAGCATCCCCGCTAGTTGGTTTTCTCCTTCGTGAGCGAATTCAATAGCTAAAAAGACTATTTCTGGATGTTGCTCACTATAAATAGCGCATGCCTCTTTGGTATCTCTGGCCCATTCTAAGCGCAAAATTTCGGGAATCGATCCTATGGCTTTGCTTACCTGTTCATACACTTGATGACATTTATCTGCTATCAATACATTTATCAACATGTTACCTATCCTAACTGTCAAACAGCTGCAATTGATTCTAGTAAGGGACTACAACGTAATTTGTCACCTCTAAGTTTGGCACAAATTTCCATTAACACCAGAATTCTTACCACTCATCACAAACTACGGGCGATTGGTGTATTGACGGCTGTTTTACGGAACTTTTGCAACTATTCTGTTATTGAGAGAGTTGATCTTTCACCAATAATAATAATGGAGAGAGTTATGTTTAAATACACGAGTTTAGCCAGCTCGGTCAGAGCTGCGCTCATACTGGGAGGCATATCTTCCAGTTTATTAATCGCCCTTCCCGCCCAGGCCTTTGCCGATGCCGAAGAGAAAGAGCAAAAAGCTAAAGAAACGGAAGTCATTTCAGTGACAGGTAGCCGTATCAGGCGCCCTGGAGCGGTTTCTTCCAGTCCTATAATGACAATGGATGCCGAAGATATCGGTTACTTGCAAGAGCCGGAACTAGAGAAGATTATTAGAACGCTACCGGGTACCGTCCCAGGAGATGGTGCTAACGCTAATAATGGCTCTGCGGGTGCAGCTACTGTAAACCTACGTGGTCTTGGCTCGAATAGAACCTTGGTATTAATGAATGGACGCCGGCTAGTTCCGTACAACTATGATGGCTTAGTTGATACGGCATCGATACCAACCGCATTGGTTGACCGCGTTGATGTAGTCACCGGTGGCGCATCAGCGGTTTATGGCTCTGATGCTATCGCAGGTGCTATTAACTTTGTGATGAAAAGTAATTTTGAAGGCGTTGCCTTTGAAACCAAACATTCGCAAACCGCTGAGAGCGATGGCGATATTGACAGCCTGTCGTTAACCCTTGGCTCAAACCTCGCGGACGACAAAGGTAATGTCGCGGTATCCTTAAGCTGGATGAGTCGCGATAGCGTCCTACTAGGCGCGCGGCCATTAGGCCTGCTGGGTATCGATACCGCAGATGGTGCCGGCTATGAGCAGTTCCTAAACGGAGAGCCACCACTTCCGCCAATCGCTGGCTGTGGCGGCCCTAATGTGGTTGCGGCTGGTGGTTCAACAACCTCAATCCCTACTCGCTTTGCTATCGTTGGTGGCGGTGCTGCGGCTTCCGGCCAATTTAGAGAAGATCGTACGTTGGGTAGCGAGTGTAGCCGCTTTAACTTTAACCCGTTTAACTTCTACCAAACACCTCAAGAGCGTTACGCGGCAACCGCCTTTGCTCATTACTACATTAATGACAGCTTTAAGGTTTACACCACACTTAATTTTAGTGATACAACGGTAGATACCCAAGTCGCTCCTTCAGGTACATTTGGCGCCACGTTTAATCTTCCCTTAGCCAATCCGTTTATCGGAGATCAGGCAAGAATGTTCATGATTGACGCAGGTAACACAGCGCGTGAGGCTAATTTACTCAACGCGAGTGTGACAAATTGGCAGGATATCAATGACAACGGTGTTGTCGATGAGGAAGATTACCTTCTAGTTCAATTACGCCGCAGGACATTGGAGCTTGGTGCAAGATCGGAGCGTTATGATTCAAGCCAATTCCAATTTGT
>CAKZQF010000018.1 GCA_937139475.1 uncultured Gammaproteobacteria bacterium
AACGATGGTTTACGACCTTGTAGAATAACTTGTTGTTGATTAAATTTAATGTCTTCCTGCTCCACTGTAGATAACTCAGGGCTATCTGATAGCAGGCAATACAGTAAAAAAGTATCAAGAAAATGGATCTGCTGTTCATCAATGCCTACAGGCAACAAGGGGTTAGTGTCTAGAATACGAACCTCAACATACTCAACGCCTCTTTTTCTCAGTGCCGCCACAGGTTTTTCTCCTGCCTGTGTGATGCGCTTAGGACGAATTTCGCTGTAATACTCATTTTCGATTTGTAGAATGTTTGCATTGAGTTGGCGATACGAGTCGTCAACTTTAACACCTATATGCCCATAGTCTGGATAATGGCGCTTCATTGCCTGTTCCATGCCTTCAATGTAACTTTCTAGATTGTTATAGCTAATATTTAGTTCGCTCTGCGCCTTACTTTGATAGCCAAGATCACTCATTCTCAAGGAGGTGGCAAAAGGCAATCCGAGGGTATGTTTGCCTAGCTTGCTTAATTTGTCGGATTTATTGTCGCCGACAAAGCTACTGTCTAGTGCTGGAGAAGCGCCAAATAAATAAATTAATAACCAAGAGTGGCGGCGAAAATTACGGATAAGATCAAAGTAGCGCTGTGATTTAAATGTCTGGATATCACCTTTATTACCCCAAAGCTGCTGACAATAAGGCCAAAAGTCATCGGGCATAGAAAAATTATAGTGTATGCCAGCAATTGACTGCATGGTGCGCCCATAACGATGGCCTAAGCCCTGACGATATACATGTTTCATCTGGCCGATATTAGAACTGCCGTACTGGGCAATAGGAATGCTTTCATCTCCTGCCAGTTGGCATGGCATGCTCGCAGGCCAAAGATATTCCCCCTCAAGCTGGCTCAAGGTAAATTTATGCAAATCAGTCAGATAATCGATGCTGTCATTAACTTGTTGAGACACTGGCGTAATGAATTCCAGCAAGGCTTCAGAATAATCGGTGGTGATGCTGCCATGAGTCAACGGTGAGCCGAGTGCCTGTGGGTGCTTGGTTTGTGCCACTGTTGCCTGCGAGGTAACCCTTAAACCTTCCTTCTCAATACCGCGCTGAATGTGGGTTAGCAAAGGAAGATTTTCTGAGGCTGAAAGTCGTTGAAGACGAGTCTGGTATAAATCGGACAAGACAGTTTTCCTTAAAATAGAGAGGATTGATACAGCTCAATATGACTGATGAAAAATATAACGGATAAAAACTGCTGCGATGTCATCCATGACACGGCAGTTTTATCTAAGACAGTAGGATGACTACTTATTTAAGTGGTTTGCATGGAAGCGCAAGTGCTCTTCAATAAAGCTAGAAATAAAGTAATAGCTATGGTCATAACCTTCATGAAGGTTTAACTCCAATGGGTAGTTACTTACTTTTGCTGCTGCTTCTAATACTTCTGGCTTTAATTGCTCAGTGAGAAAATCATCGGATAAACCTTGGTCAACTTTAACTGGCACAAACTGTGTTGCTTGTCGCATTAACTCGCTCGCATCATGTTTGGCCCAAGTTGCTTTGTCTTTTCCTAAGTAGGCAGTAAAAGCTTTTTTCCCCCAAGGACATGTCATTGGGTTATTAATAGGACTAAATGCTGACATTGAACTATAACGCTCAGGCTTTAGCATCGCGATAGTTAACGCGCCATGACCGCCCATTGAGTGTCCGGAGATTGAGCGCTGCTGAGACACTGGAAAAGTCGCTTCAATTAGCTCAGGTAACTCGTTAACCACATAGTCATACATGTGGTAATGACGATTCCACGGTGCTTGAGTTGCATTAACATAAAAACCTGCGCCTTGGCCTAAGTCATAACCTTCATCATCAGCCACACCTTCACCACGAGGGCTGGTATCAGGCGCGACAATAGCAATACCTAATTCAGCAGCAATGCGCAGTGCACCGGCTTTTTGCATGAAGTTTTCATCACTGCACGTTAGCCCTGAAAGCCAATAAAGGACAGGTACTTTCTTGCCATTTGATGCCTGTGGAGGCAAGTAGATAGCAAACCGCATAGTGCAGTTCAATGTTTTTGAATGATGGCCATATTGTTTCTGCCAGCCGCCAAAACTCTTGTTTACACTTAAATTTTCTATTGTCATTATAAGACCTCAGGTTACTGTGCCAACATTACAAACGCTGGCACAGTATGATAACGATTGCTTTTCAAATATTATTTATCGAATATTATTTGCCAAAGCTTACTTATCAAAGTGAATAACTGTACGGATACTTTCTCCTTTGTGCATCAAGTCGAACGACTCATTGATGTCTTCTAGCGCCATAGTATGCGTTATAAAGTCACTCAATTTAAATTCACCAGCTAAGTAACGTTCTACGTAATCAGGTAATTCAGTACGACCTTTAACACCTCCGAATGCAGAGCCACGCCATACACGACCAGTAACTAGTTGGAACGGACGGGTTGAAATTTCTTGTCCTGCCCCTGCAACACCAATAACGACTGATTCACCCCAACCTTTATGACAACACTCTAAAGCAGAGCGCATCAGGTTAACGTTACCAATACATTCAAACGAGTAATCTACGCCGCCGTCTGTTAATTCAACAATAACGTCTTGAATTGGTTTGTCGTAATCTTTTGGATTAATAAAGTCTGTAGCGCCTAATTTTTTAGCTAACTCAAATTTACTTTCATTAATGTCAATGGCAATAATGCGTGATGCTTTAGCCATGGTTGCGCCAATAACCGCAGAAAGACCAATACCACCTAAACCGAAGATAGCAACCGTAGCGCCTTCTTCTACTTTTGCCGTATTCATTACAGCGCCCATACCGGTAGTTACGCCACAACCTAACAAACAAACTTCTTCTAGTGGCGCTTCTTTATTTACTTTCGCTAACGAAATCTCTGGTAATACTGTGTACTCAGAAAACGTTGAACAACCCATGTAATGGAAAATTGGTACACCGTCTTTATAAAAACGCGTAGTACCATCTGGCATTAAACCTTGGCCTTGTGTTTCGCGAATTTTCTGACAAAGGTTAGTTTTACCTGATAAACAGAATTTACACTCACCACATTCTGGTGTGTATAACGGAATAACATGGTCGCCCACTTTAACGCTAGTAACGCCTTCGCCGATTTGCTCGACAATACCACCACCTTCATGGCCTAAAATTACCGGAAAAATACCTTCTGGATCATCTCCCGATAAGGTGAATGCATCAGTATGACATACGCCTGAAGCAACCACTTTAACTAACACTTCACCTTTGCGCGGTAGCATTACATCGACTTCTTCGATAGATAAAGGTTGATTTGGGCCCCAAGCGATGGCAGCTTTTGATTTAATAAATTTATCTGACATGTTTATTCTCACTTTTCAATTGATAGAGTTTTAATTGTGTTTAAATTATAGACTAACTCGTCACTAATGAGTCTAGTCTAGCGTATTTATTTAAACGTGATAATACGTTTAAATCGTAATTCACTTTTACCAAGTAGTAATAATTATGGTGTAGTTACCGACCTTAATCACCTGCCTCAATGCCATTATTTAGCCAACTACCATATAGGTTCGTTACACTAGTACTAATGGGTATGACCTTGAGAAAGGTTAATCATCCCAATTCCAATGGCTACTAACCCCATACCAAACCATGTAGTTAACTCAAGATGTTGACGATAAATAACAGTAGACAATAAAGTCACAGTAATAATAGCTAATCCTGCCCAAAGTGCATGAACGATACCAACAGGCATACCTTTCATTGCTTGACCTAAAAACACGAACGCCGCTAAGTGCCCGAATAAAACGAATGCACTGGCTGCTGGCTTAGTAAAACCATCAGTTTCTTTTAATGCCACATGAGACATCGCTTCAGCAGCAACACCTAACAAAAGAAATAACCAACTCATTTTTGCTTCCTATAATTTATACCAAACAAACAAACTAATTAATCATCTTCAGATGGTCTAAATATCCAATTTCTTCGTTGTGCTCAATCCCAATAGCCAGCTATTTTCTCAATTACACACCTTGAACTTGAATATTTATTCTCATTGAATTTTGGTCAATTATTTAACCCGTCTGGTACTATGTTAGTTTTGTTGCCTAGGTGTATCTCATATTTACGTAAATCATTTATGGATCAGCTAAGTCACAGCATGCTTTCTCAATGATTACTATTATATTCATTCTCTATAAAATGATAATATGCTATTTTAGTAATTCACTTATACATATAGGTAACAATCATGCAGTGGGACGGTATCAGCGAATTTGTTTATGTCGCAGAAAATGAGAGCTTTACGCTGGCCTCAAAAAAAATGGCCATATCAACAGCCCAAGTGAGTCGTCAGGTCAGTGCATTAGAAAAGCGACTTAATATCAAATTATTTTATCGCACAACACGCAAAGTCTCCTTAACGGAAGAGGGGCGAGTTTTTTATCAACACTGTCGCAGTGTACTCGACGGCTTAGACGCGGCCGAACGTGCTATTACAAATTTACAATCTAAACCCCAAGGTAAAATTAAATTAACAGCCCCTGTAACCTATGGTGAGAAGCAAGTATTACCGCTAGTTAATAACTTCATAAAGCAATATAACGATGTTGAAGTCTCTGCTTATTTAAGTAATCGTCAAATTGACATCGTTGAAGAGGGGTATGATTTAGCTATTCGCCTTGGTAAGTTAAGTGACTCAACAATGATGGCAAAAAAACTAGGCAATAGAGCAAACTATGTTTGTGCATCGCCGGACTATCTAGACAAGCATGGCATACCCCATTCTATATTAGAGCTTAATAAGCACAGTTGTTTGTTGGGAACAAGCGATTACTGGCACTTTAGAGAGTCTGGCAGAGAAAAAAGTATTCGCGTAACAGGGAGGTTACGATACAACAATGGTTACAGCTTAACGGATGCAGCATTAAAAGGGGTAGGGATAGTGCAATTACCCGATTATTATGTTCAGCAACACCTACAAAGCGGTGAATTGGTCACCTTGTTAGATAATTATCGCGCGCCAGATGAAGGGATATGGGCGGTTTACCCTCAAAATCGTCATTTATCACCCAAAATACGACTGCTCGTGGACTACTTGGCTGAGCAACTACTTTAATCTCATGCTTTTCTAAGCTGTATGCCCAGTTTCTATATGACACACCAATGTATGTAGGGGCGTATCCGACCCTGCATGCATACCCCTCCTCTTTATTTCTTTTCTGACTAAAATACCATTATTACCGCCAGGTAAAGGTTATTTACATATCCAGCTATTATCATTTATTTGAAAGGGTATATTATATCTCCAACGAAACGAGCCGTAGCAATTTAGCTACACATCGATAAGCAAATAATTAACTTTACTCTATGGAGAATTTAAATGAGCATATTTACTCATGTAACTGTTGGTACTAACGACTTAACTAAATCACGCACTTTCTACGATAACGTTTTAAATACAATTGGCCTTAAGCGCATCGCTGATTTAGATGAAAATGGAACTATTTGGGGCATAGATGCACCATCCTTTTTTGTTTTAAAACCAGCTAATGGTCAACCAGCTAGTGTTGGTAACGGTGGAACTGTCAGCTTTGAAGCGCCTAACCGTAGAGCAATCGATGCATTCCATGCGGCGGCGATAGCTGCTGGTAGCCCTGATGAAGGCGCTCCTGGCACACGAGATTGGGCACCAAATGCATACGCGGCGTATACTCGCGACCCTGATGGCAACAAGCTTGCTGTTTACTGCTTTAAAGAAGCTTAGATTAGCATAAGCCATTAATAAATTAGAAAAACACCAGTTACGCGGTGTTTTTATTTGATACACCACCGAAGTATAAAGCCGATATTCACCATTGCCCCATTAGTGCGTTTATATTGACTACAGCGCTTATTAACTAGCACCAATTTCAGCATGACCAAAAGGTAAAAGTCTTTTGACTTTATTGCTAGTTATCATTTATGTAAACAATATATCGTAGTCGTTATGGGGCAGACGCAAACAATGCATTGGCTTTATCGCTGTAAAATAAACACACAATTTATAGATGTTTATTTTTCACTATCACCTATTAGGATAAATAAATGACTCAATCTGTTAATGAAAATAACACAACGAAACTAGCCCAAAAGCCTAGTATTCAACTATTCAAAGCGGGCACTTATAAGTTAAACGATTTAGCTGGTTTGCTTGAAGTCAACAACCTGAAAAGTCAGATGGCCGAAATCACCGTTACTGACAATTCAAATGGCCTAACGGTTGGTTTTTTCGCCATGCAGCCTGGCGTAGACTTTGAGTTCGTTTATGAATTTGTAGAGTATAAAGTTATCACCAAAGGTAAAATTATTATGCGTGATTTACAAGGCAACAAATATGTAGCAGAAGTTGGTGACGTTGTCTTATTCACTCCAAATGTTACCGTTATATTTGATGGCGAAAGTGATGGTGAAGCGGTTTATACCGCACACCGCATCGCAGACAAGATGTTTGCACCTAAATAAATTTTCGGAGAATTCACATGAGTGTATA
>CAKZQF010000019.1 GCA_937139475.1 uncultured Gammaproteobacteria bacterium
TGGAGGCTGAGCTGAAAAAGGCCATCGCGGCAGCCAAGCAGCAGGGGGCCAATAATCCCCCAGGCGGCATGACATGATAATCAAATCCATGAGCCGCAAGGTGCCGAGCTTTGGGCAGCTCTTGGGGTATATTGATCGCGAGCTGGGGCAGGAAGATTTTGCCGTTCGGCACAATCTACTGGGTCGCGATCATGACAGCATCCGCGCTGAATTTGAGCGCAACGCTGAGCTGCTAAAAAAGCGTAAGAACGGAACGTACCTGTTTCATGAGATCATCTCGATCACCCGCGCCAAAGGATTGAGCGCCCAGGAGCAAAAGCAGCGCTTGCATGAGATTGCCCAGCAGTACATTTTAGCCCGTTGCCCTGACAGTCTGGTCTATGGTGGCCTGCACCAGGATAAAGACCATTCATATCACATTCACCTGATGATCTCTGCCAACAGGGCAAATGAGGTGAAACGCCAGCGTCTGACCAAACATCAGTTTCGCGACATTCAGGTAAAGCTCGAAGCTCATGTGCTTCAAACCTATCCTGAGCTGGAACAAAAGCTGGCGATTGGGAAACGTTCAGAGCGAGGACGCAGCAAAGGTGAAGCGGAATTGGAACGCCGCACAGGGCAGCGCCCCAAACGTGAAGAAATCCTTGAGCGCATCCAAAGTGCCTATGATGCCAGCCAGGACCGAGACAGCCTGTTTTCAGCGCTGGGGCGTGAAGGTCTTGAACTGTATGTACGCGGCAAGACCGTCGGCGTCATTGATCTTGAAAGCGGCAAAAAGCACCGACTGAAGACGCTGGACTTACAGGTGGCGGATCAGATTGAAATCCGGCTCTCTGGGCAGGAGCTGGATATCCAAACCGATACCGAAAAAGCGTCTGCGGGTGAAAAAGAAAAAGAGCGACTAGATCAGCCGGACGTGGAGCGAGAAAGCCAAGAGCGAGATGCAAACGAGGGAGCCGATATGAAACCAACAGAGTCACAGCAAGACCTGAAAAAGCCAAGCCCTGAGCGTCAGGAGATGATCGACAAAGGCCATGTTCGACCTGATCCTGAGCGTGATCTCATGGGCCATGATGAATGGAAAAGTCAGGATAAGTTCACCACCAAGGTGCAACAGTCCTGGCGACGCACGATGGATGACTTCAGGGGGCGCACGAAAGACCTAGAGGACCGCGCTAAAGGCAAAGGTGACGATGATGGAGAGCAAGAACGTTGAACCGCGATCCTGCGAGAACTGAAAGCCACCGTGCGACTTGCCACCCAGGCGACCCTTCGAGGTATTCACAATCGTTATTTGCATTTACTCAGGCACTTAAACCCAAAGAAATATGACCAGAGAATCCAACATTTGAGAAAGGCTGCGCGTGATCGGGAAGTTTTTGAGCGAGCTGAGTAAGAACGCTGCCTATGGCCTCATCTTTGGGAAATTCCTGAAGCGTGAAGGCGGAGCGCGTCTGCTCACCAACTCAGAAACAGGCAACTTGCTTTCCCCACGCAATACGGGGCTGTTGATTGACGGCCAGGAAGGACGACTTTCTGAGCGCGAAAGTTTCCAAAATGTCGCAGTCGTGGCGAGAGTAGGTGCGGGGAAGACCAGCAGGTATATCATACCAGCGGTGCTCGATCGTGCAAAGCGCAACTGTTCGATCGTGGTGAATGACCCGAAGGGCGAGGTGTTTGCCGAGACTTCGGGTTATCTGCAATCGCGCGGCTTCAAGGTTATCGCGATAAATCCTGAAGACCTGGGCGGAAGCAGCCGTTTTAATCCACTCCTGGAAGCCAAGACGGATATTGAAATCGAGCAAGTTGCGGAAATCCTCATCAAGGCAGGCGCAGGCAACAGCAAAGATGAATTTTGGAACCATGGTGCCACGCGCATGGTATCTGTGCTGCTTAAACTCTTGCAGCGAGCGGGATACGACGACCCCAGCTATTACACCCTGGGGAACCTCTACCACTTGCTTCAGAATTTTGGGCAGGACGGCTCACCCCTGGATGATTTTGTCATCAAATGGGCCTATGATCCGACAAGCCCCGACGACGCCAGCCTTTGGGAAGAATGGAAGGGTGCCGTCACGGGAAACCCGAATGCAGTCCAGAGTTTTGCTCTGACCGCGCTGACGGCCCTGAAAGCCTTTACCAACAAAAACCTGATCGAGTTGACCGCGTCCAGCAGCTTCAGCTTGGAAGCCATCCGCCACGAGAAGACGGCAATATTTTTCATCACGCCGCCGCACCTGGCCGAGTATTATGGATTTTGGACGAGCGTATTTTTCCGCAGCGTGTTCAACGCGGCCATGCGCAAGATGCCAGACAGGTCCACCCTTCCCCTCTACATCCTCTATGATGAATTTGGGCATTCCACGATCCCGAGCTTTGTTTCGGTGGCAAACACGATAAGGGGTTACAAGGTCAGCCTTTCGATTGTGCTGCAATCCCTGAGCCAACTTTCAGCTCGCTATGGTCGTGATTACGCGCAGAGCATCCAGGGCGGATTCACCACCTACCTTTGCTATTCAGGATCAGACCAAGAGACAGCCCGTTTCTTTGAAGCCATCGCAGGCAAGGTGATCGAGGTTCGCAGAGACAAGATCGAGGACGTGACGCAGCAGCGACATGAATACAACCTCTTGCCAGCAGACGCGGTGCGCCGCCTGGGAGATCAGCAGGCCCTCTTGGTATCAGCAAACAAAAATCCTGCAATCATCGAGACGAAGGGATATTTTCAAAGCCGTAAGCTGGCCCGCATTCCGAAACGCTACGGCGCTGCACATCTGGGAAACCAGGCAAGCGCCGTGAAGATTAAACGAGTCCCGCTATCATGATGGGATACCTCGAAGAGCTCAAAACCATAGCCTTGACAGCCCTGTTCAACCCAACGTTTTTGGCGCTGCTGCTGATCTTGTTCTTTGCAGGCAAGTTCTTTGGCAAACTGACCCGCAGGCTCAATATCTGGAAAATTCTGATTGTTGGGTATTTCAGCATCTTCCTGTTTCCCGCCGTGCGTGATGCTGGCCCCATTATTGGTGGAGTTTTTTTACTGGGAATTGCGAGCAACCATGTGGGGACGCTATTTTCCGTTCTGGGATGGGCAGGCAGCTTGGGAGATGTGATTTTCGCGTTTCGCTACAAATCTGCGTACCACGATATACGGCGCAGAGAGCAGGAACTTGAGGATCGCGAACGCAGGCTGAAGGATGCTGAAATGCGCCAATCCTACCAGCGGCAGGAAGAAGGGCCACGCGCCCGTGCAGGTTGGCAGGATGGTGCGAAGGGTTTCAGGAAAAAGCCAAAAGGAGAAGAGCAAGGGAACTCGTCGGACTACAGGAAAAGCGGTGCGTCAGGTAAGCAAAGTGAAAAACGGCAAACAAAAACTACTTACACTCCACCCCCACAGGTTAATATTCGAAGCCAGCACCTCCAAACTTTGGGCCTAGTATCTGGACGGGACTACAGTTCAGAGGAGATCAAGAAAGCCTATCGCGGCATGGTTATGAGGGTGCATCCCGATGCAGGAGGCTCTCAGGCGAAGTTTTTAGCTGTCCAGCGTGCATATGAATGGTTGATAAGCTTCTAGCTATCCTTGATAAATCACATGAACTTGAATGAGAAATTAAATTTAGATGACTGCCAGGTGAAATTATGAGTGAGCAACTTCAACTGGCGTTACCTGTTGGAACCATTTTGAAGGATGGCACCAATGAGTATAAGATCACTGATCCTGGGGATGGGAAAGGTTTTCTAGGGCAAGGTGGATTTGGCATCACGTATCTGGCACGTGAAAAGCGTCTTGGCAGAGATGTTGCTATCAAAGAGTTTTTTCCGAATGCAATAGTTGGGCGAGGGCAGACACTAACAGTTGCCTCACGAGATAAGGCACAATTTACATCTCTTAAGAAATACTTCTTGGGCGAAGCGCGGTTTCTTGCGGGATTTGACGATCCCCGTATCGTGAAAGTGCTCGCATTCTTTGAGGCCAACAACACAGCTTATATGGTTATGCCGTACTTGAGTGGTGATACCGTCTCTGATCGCTATAAGACGAACGCATTTTCCGAGGCGCAAGCCGAAACGCTACTGCT
This sequence comes from uncultured Gammaproteobacteria bacterium, assembly GCA_937139475.1. Classification (GTDB taxonomy): domain Bacteria; phylum Pseudomonadota; class Gammaproteobacteria; order Enterobacterales; family Psychrobiaceae; genus Psychrobium. The sequence continues at coordinate 4,083 of CAKZQF010000019.1, forward strand.
ACAACTCATTGGTGGCCTCAAAACCGTTCATGCGAATGGGGTTCTTCATCGAGACATTAAGCCGGACAATATCAAACTTGATGTTCAAACGGACACTCCAATTCTTATCGATTTTGGTTCAGCCCGGACATCTGAGGTTCGGGGTACACAAAGTACCTTTGGGGCATATTCGCCATGTTTCTCGCCGATTGAGCTGAATTCTACGGACGCTCCAAAGACAGCAGCGACAGATATCTACTCTCTTGCGGCAACTGCGTATCGTACGTTGTTCCAGTCTGGGCCGGCTGATGCCGCTCATCGCTTTGTGCAAGGCGATGGTGGCTTGCCCGAGCTGGATGCCGCTCTCTCCAAAGGAAAAATTAGTTCAAAGTTTTCAGATGTGTTGAAAAAGTGTTTGGAATTGCGTGCAGAGGATCGCTTTCAAACACTTGATGAGCTTGAGGCCGCCCTTGGTGAGACGCCTAGACCTATACCTCCAGTGCCTCCTCGCCGCTGGATTTACGCCGTAGCAGCTACCCTCGTGGCGGGAGTGGTTGGCGCTGGCGTTTGGTATTCGGATATGCGTGGTGATGCCACTCCTGTTGTTGAAGAGTTACAAGATGGTGAAGCGGATGCGACTGCCGAGGCGGCTTCTGATCCTGTAGAAGATGCCTGGATAGTGGCCGAACAACAAAATACGATTGCTGCTTATAAGATGTTTTTGTCGCGATTTGCCGACAGTCCCCGCGCGACTTTAGCAGCTCAACGTATAGAAGCGATGGAGGATGAACTCGATAGTGCTGCTTGGTTAATTGCCGAGAGGGACGACACCGTTGAGGGCTATGAGCTATATCTAGATAGCTTTCCCAATGGGTTACGTTCTGCTGAGGCTGCTTCAAAGCGTGAGCAATTGATCTCGCTTAAGACACAAGAAGCTGATGACGCAGCGTGGGCGGATGCATTGCAGATCGGGACGAAAGCTGCGTTTACATCATATCTGTCAGAATATTCAGAGGGCTCTCATCGAGATGAAGCAGAGGACGAACTGGCTTGGCTGGACGCAGTAGCTACTGATACTCTAGAGTCATACATAGCTTATGAGCGAGCCTTCCCGACTGGAAGACATTCATCTGAGGTTATGGATGTTCTGGTGAAATTTGCGGTGGATGCGGCAACGGATGCGGCAATTGATCCGGATCCTGTACCGGTGGATGACCCGCATTGGATTAGGCTTCATACTGAGTACTCCCGAGATGATGCGAGGCTAGCAGCGCTGGCCTATCGCGATACATTCGTGAATGTTCAAGTCTTCGAAAACCCTCCCGGTGCTTACAAACTAACCCTTGGGCCATATTCTGGTAGATCAGCTGCCTCTGAGGAGATGCGAGAACATCGTGCATCGAACACTATACCTACATTAGCTTTTGTAACGCCAGATCTTAACAATGCTTATTTGGTGGACCTTTCTTCTAACTCTGCACCTCAACAGACTTCCCAATCCACGGTAGGCCAAACTGCGGTCTCTGTTGCGCGAGCGGAACGTATTGCTGCGTTTCAGTCTGCTTTAGCCTCAAATGACCAGAAGGATGCGCTGCACGGTGTCATGCAGGACTTTCCAGGTTCTAACGAAGCGTTTTTAGCTGACAGGTTGATCAAAAGATTGGAGGGCTCTGCCGCTTCGCCTTCTCAGGTCACAGAATCCTCGTACAGTTTGCTTTTGAGAGCCTTAACGAACCCAGAAGACCAAAGTGGTTTTGAACTTGTCATAGATCGTTTCCCAACGTCTCCTGAGGCAGTCCTTGCCCAAGAATTTTTGGATAAAATGCAATGAAAAGAATACTTTCTGTATTAGCGATACTGGCAGCAACTGATGCGCATGCTCAGTCCTCAGCTGATATGTCTCCATCGGTGCAGGCGTGTGATCAAGTGGCTTTTAATGTGTCGAGTATTGAAAACCCTAACAGTGTAACGCCAGTGGACTTCAGTGATCTAAACCCGTCAGAGGCACTGCCAATATGTCACGTTGCACATGATGAATTTCCTGATCACTTGAGAACAACCTATCACTTGGGCCGTCTCTATGATGCTGCTGGGGATGAACGCCGGGCGATACAGTACCTCACACTGAGTGCTGAAGGTGGCTTTAATGTCGCGTTCAACAATTTAGGGAATATGTACGATGGCCTTGAAGGCCGCTTCGGAAATGATCCTGCCCTAGCAAGAACGTATCATCAGTTAGGATGTTTGCAGGGGAACGGTCCTTCTTGCGAGCGACTTGGTGATGAGGATCCCACCTATTTTCCTAGAGCATTCACACAGTATGAAGCCAATTGTGAACTAGATCATGGAACCAGTTGCCGTTGGGCAGGCCACCTCCTGAACGATACCGATAAGCCAACTCATGATGACGCACTGTCGTTGAATTTCTTTGAACGGGGTTGCGAGCTTGAGGATGCGAATGCCTGTGCCAACATCGGCTGGATGCACCTTTGGCGAGACGTTCCAGGCAAGAGTGCAGCGGTTGCTATCGATAGGCTTAGCGCGGCGTGTTCATCTGAAGCTGGAGAAGCTTGGGCATGTAGGAGTCTGGGTGTTGGGTACGAAGACGGTGAGTTTGGGGCTGTAGATTTTGATAGAGCCGGATTTTGGTTCAATGAAGGATGCACTCAGGATGATGGTGGTTCGTGTGGGTATTACGGTGATTTACTAGAAGATGGTGACTTAGGCGCCTCCGATCCTTCTGGGGCCGCCATTTTCTTTGAACGTGGCTGTGAACTAGATAGCGGATGGTCATGTGGGCGGCTTGCTGATCTTCATCGAGATGGAGATCTAGGACCTGCGAGTTTAGAGATTGCAAAAAACTTATTTGAGAAGGGGTGCGGTCTTGACCATGCATGGTCTTGTGGAAACCTCGGTAACATCCTGATCGCAGAACGTGCAACATACGCAACCGGAAGGGGTTTTTTAGGGAAAGGCTGTAATCTAAATGACAGTTACTCATGTAGAAGCCTAGGCGATTATTATAATCGGGGCGACTTTTTCCCCCGTGATTTGGAACGAGCTGCGTCATTTTATGAACTTGCGTGTCAACAAGATAATGAATGGGCTTGTAGCGATCTTGGATATGCTAACGAAGAACTTGGTGATACTGCCGCCGCGGCTATCGCACGTTTGAAAGCATGTGAGTTGGGAGATGCTGGGTCCTGTGCCACATACGGGATCTCGGTGTTTGAGGCTGGCAGCATTCAGCGTGGAATAGACTTCTCTATCCGTTCGCTAGAGGAAGGAAGTAACCACCTTATCACAAATATGGATAATAGAAATGCGCAGCCAGGATCTAGAATGTATTTGACCAGCCCGCAATATGATGGGCTGCGTAAAGGCGTACAGCGTCACCTGAGGTCGCGTGGTCTCTACAATGGATCAATCGATGGCATTTTTGGCCCAAATATGGAGCGTGCTATGAGATCGCTCTGCGATTGTTAAAAAGGGAAAACAAGTGAAACAAATTTCAAGTCTAATTGCTGCGATAATTCTCAGCCTAGTAGTTTTCATAACCGTTAACTTCGCAGGCCCTGCATGGCTGGCAGAAACTGCCACTGGCTTTAACGGTAAGCCCGAGGATTGGACAAATTGGGTGAATGTCCATCTGGCGATTTGGGCTTCCTTTTTCTTGGGCTTGATATCGGTTTTCCTAAACTGGAAGGGACTCCGCAATCAAAAGGCAACGGCAGATCTACCACTCCTCAATCGTGAAGAGAATGTAGTTTACGAACGCGAAGACAGGCGGGAAATCTTTGCAAGTGCTTCCAAGCTTCCAGAGAACTCAATTGTACGCCAGATGGTACAACGAGCTCTTGCTCAGTACCAAGGATCAAAATCTTGGTCTCAAGCAAATGAAGTGCTGAAATCAACGACCGAAGAGATGCAAAGCCGTGTTGATTTAGGATATACAACAGTTCGCTACTTAAGTTGGCTTATTCCTACACTGGGCTTCATCGGGACAGTGTTAGGTATCGCAAACGCACTGGAAGCCGTTGGGCAATTGACGCCTGAAGACTTCGAGCAGGCCGCATTCCTGCCCGAGGTTGTCGCTGAGCTTGGTATTGCCTTTTCTACTACGCTTGTCGCCCTCTTCCTTTCTGGCATACTGATTTTCTTTGCGTCTTACATGCAGGCCGAAGAAGAAAAATTTATCACCGACGTCTTCGGTGATTGTGTCGATAACCTATTAAACAAATTGCACGAGGAGACGTGAGACATGGTCAAAACGACAGATGAAGGTGGGGAAATAATCTCGAAAAAAGCAGGCATTGAAGGTTACCGTGATGAAAAAACGGGCCTGATAGATTGGAATAAACCCACTGAAGGCAGGGCTGGCACTGCACAAGATGAAGACGATCAGGCTGAAGCAGAAAAAACGATACTTATCGGAAAGCCAAAGAAAAAGAACGCGCCTAAGTCGGTCGTAGAGGAGCCCGTAGAAGATCTTACTTCAGATACAGATCCTTGCGTCGGCTGGCTGGTGGTCTGGGACGGTCCTGGAAAAGGTACATCACATGCTTTGCAACCTGGCCTTAATAAGGTTGGTAGGGGTGTTGATTGCGACGTAGTACTTAATTTTGGAGACACAACAATTTCAAATGATGGCTTGGTTGGGATTGGTTATGATCCTCGCCGCCAAAATTTTGCCTTTGTAAATTTGGGATCGAAGAACCCACCCGACCGCAATGATGAGGCAGTTTGGACCCAATCCGAGCTTAACGATTCAGATAAGTTGTTGATCGGAGACACCACTCTCATCTTCGTCGAGTTCTGCAATAAAGAACGAAACTGGGGATAAGGGGTGAAGGTTTCGATAGGAACAGCTCAGTGGATAGGTGAGCGAGAACGACAGGAGGATTCCATCGCGTCTGCGGTTGGTCCCGATGGACGTCACTCACTCGTTTTAGCCGATGGAATGGGCGGCCACGCTGGCGGCGACATCGCCAGCCGCCTTGCTACATCTGTTGCGTTGGAGGCTCTACTAGATCCTTATGAAACAATCCCAGACGCTCTGGATAAAGCAATATCGAGAGCAAATTCCGCAATATCGGATCATATTGAAAGCTATCCTGAGTGCGATGGTATGGGAACCACGTTAATTTGTGTGGTTATTGAGAACGGCAAGCTTTGGTGGTCATCTGTTGGCGATAGTCATCTGTATTTACTGCGAAGTGGCGACGTTAAGAAGTTGAATGCTGATCACTCCATGTTGCCAGTGCTGCAGAAGATGGTCACAGAGGGAGAAATCACAGCAGAACAGGCGGCATCAGATCCCAAGAGAAATGCTCTCAGATCGGCTGTCATGGGAGAGGACATTCCCCTTATTGATCTTGCTAAACGCCCATTTGATCTGCGCAACGGTGACACAATTCTACTGTGCTCAGACGGTGTTGACAGTATTAAGAGTCTTTCGTCGATTGAGGCGGCAGTTACAGCCCACCACAACACTGAAAACGCCGCAAACTCCTTAGTAGAGGCTGTCAAAGCCGTTGGTCGTCCCAGACAGGATAATACGTCAGTCGTTGTTGCAATGATTGGGCAGGAGCGGGGGCCTATCCAGATGGAGAACCAAATTGAAGAAAAAGCAGATATTCTAGATTCCGTTCGCAGGTTTGTGTTGCCTGGTGTCACGGTGACTCTTGCTGCGATGACGCTCTGGTTTGCAGTTTCTTCCTGGAGAGCGAACTCAGATTTGCAAGTGACCCATGGCCAGATAGAAGCAATATCGGCAGAAAATACAGCTCTAAAGGACCAGCTGGAGCTCATAAATCAGTCGGCAGATCAGGTAAGATCAGCGCAAGATACATTGACTAGTATTTCTAATGCAGTCACCGATAATGATAATGTTCTCGAAGACTTAGGATCACTCGAAAGCGAAGATCTTTCACCAGAAGCGACAAGCCTCATTCAGTTCATGGTCGCCCTTATTTCAGAGAACCAGACGCTCGTTGCCGGAACATCAAGCGATGACACGGGTGCTGGGATGAAGGAGCAAGCCTTGGCTGACCTCCTGAACACCTTAAACTCCGATGACGTTTCAGGAAATTTGGAAGTTTTGATCCCAAATATCGGAGACGAAGTTCTGCAAAACATGGCACGCCGGATATTAGATCTACTGAGCGATGCGAACACTAAAGCTCAAGATGCTCAACTAGCAAGCGATGAAATGAAGCAACAAATTGCTACCCAAGTGGAACGCCTTTCAGCACTGAACGGCGCACTTAGGAACAACACGTTAAGAGATTTTATTGAGCGATATCCAGATACCGCTGAGGCAGAAATCGCAGCCGTAGCAATAGAAGCTTTGGTCAACCAGGAACCTGATTCCGATCCATCGGCTACTAATGGGCAAAGTAATAATTAAGGGAACGCAGAGAATATGAAAAATGTCTTGTTTTTTACTGGTTGGTTAATCGGGGTTGTCCTGCTTCCAGCACTTGCTGCGGCTCAACAAGTGCCGGAGGCAGTACAGGAAGCCCGAAATTCAATATTTCGGGTTGTCATCATAGTTGGTGACCAAGGCGGCCACGGGACTGCTTGGGCTGTGAATTCAAATACGCTCATAACCAATGCACATGTAGTTCAGTCATTAGAGGAGCTGGAAGCCGAAACAGGTGAAGATGGAAGCATCTATATTGTTGACGCTACTGGGCGACAAATTCCAGTAATCGACCACGATGCATTTGATGACGTTGATGTAGCAACCCTTCGCATCGCCTCTAATTCCCTACAACCACTACAAATTGCACCCGGTGAATTTCCAATTGATACACCCTTATGGAACTTGAGCTACCCAGGCGTTTCTGATTTTGCCGCCGTGGCTAAAGAAGCCCAGATTTCAGAAGGAAACATCCAGGAGTATTTTGACCTTAGTTATCCAGATAACACGTTCAATATTACACGTACCCTTAAGCATGATGCCGCGTCTGGTCCTGGATCAAGTGGTAGCCCGATACTGAACGAATGCGGAGCTGTAATCGGTCTCCATTTCAGTGGTCTGAGCGATGATCACGGTGCTGGTGTGGCCGGAGCAAGTCGCCTGGCAATCAGTAGCCAAATGCTGGCTGATTATCTTGCTGTGGAAAGTCGATCCACAAAGTTTGATACCGCTTCTCGATGCGTCAGCAGTACTGGATCCTCCCTATGGTTAATCATTACTGGAGGACTTGTTCTTGTCGCAGTAGCTGGCGCATTTATATTCAAAAGCGCAAGAAAACCCACACCACCTGCACCGCAACCGGTGCCTACACCATCATCCACAAACACCTTGATGCTAAAAGGGGCCGAACAGCACGAAAATTTTGAGGTTCAAGCTGACTTCCAAGCCGGAAAAACTTCCCTACAAATCGGAAGTTCCGAACACCCACAGAAGCAGAATGATCTCGTATTACAGTTCCCCAACGTTTCACGTATCCACGCGAAAATCGAGAGGTTGGGTGAAAGCCTGCTAATTACCGACCTGGGCTCGGCGAATGGTACGTTCGTAAAAGAAAAACGTATAGACGAAGGGCATGCCGTTCCTGTTACAAATGGAGAAGTTATCACGCTTGCCGATATCAAGGTCGAGGTGATCCTGAAATGAGACGCAAAGCCAAAGCTGAACTAGGCACCTTTTCTGCATCAGCAATTGACTTGTTTGCCTCGGCTCTCGGGGCTTTCATCATCATCACGGTCGTTCTCTTTCCCTATTTCCCGAACTTGAGCCCTGATCCTCTGAAGGCGATCATCGAGCAGTTGCGTGAAGACAAGCAAGGGTTGGAAGCTCAAGTGGCGGACCTTAGTGATCAAAACGTCGCCCTTACAAATCAAAACAACTCGCTTCAGGGGCAAGTAACAGCGCAAGCTGCCACCATTCAGCAGCAGCAAGGGCAAATTACATCTGCAAATGCTCAAGCAGCAGCCGCCCAGCAAGCCGCCAGCCAAGCTCAGGCAGCTGTTCAAGCCGCTGCTTCCGCAGCTGGGGACAAGGATCGACAAATTGCAGATCTGCAAGGTCAACTTGATGGAACTGCATTTATCGGCATTGAGCCTGAGGCCCGTAATTTTCAACTCGTCTTCGATATGTCAGGGTCTATCGGACCTGATCCAAATGACCCCATAACCTATCCAGGATATGTCCGACAAGTCACAGATATTGCAGATTCAATTCTTTCCCGCCTTGGCGAACGAGATAGTTTGAGAGTGGTGACTTACCAAGGACAAGTGGCTTCACCAAACATTGGCACATGGCCAAGCAATGGGGGCTTTGTAAACAGCGTATCGGATCCCGACAAATCCGCAGCGCAGGCTTTCGTAACCTCTGCCTTACGCAACACAGGTGGCTTCACTCCCACATTTGAAGCGCTTGAGATCGCTCTAGCAGCGAGTAAGCCTACAACAATAATCATTGTAACCGATGGTGTCCCGCAAGTCTTATCCAGTGACGGTAGTAGTGGTGCATCTCGCTCTACGATTGCTAGTGCTGTGCAAACGGCCACATCCCAAAATAACGGACGGCATCAAATTAATATAATTGCCATTGGGGATTTTGTAGATCGCGAACAGGCGTCCGCAATCGTGCCCCTAGCCACTCAAAATGGCGGTGTATTGGTGGCGATGCCATGATGGCATCAGAATTCACTTATGATGGCGGCGTCAAGAGAATTAGACTACTTGGTTCCGGAGGTATAGGAGACGTATTTCTTGTTCAAATGCAAAACAGCAATTATTTCGCATTTAAAACCCTGAATTCCCAAAACATCTTTAACAAGAAAGCCTTGCAATCCCTAAAAACTGAATATGATATGCTGTCGAATTTAGTCCATCCAAATATAATAAGAGCCCATGGATGGGCAAATATCTTGGGCGATATTGGAATTTTGATGGAGTATATTGACGGCCATAACCCATCTTGGGAGAAATTCGTGAGTGCCCCCGTAAAGAAAAAAATTTGCCAAGCCGTTAGATATTTGAGAAGTCTGCCTCAACCGATTGTACACAACGATATCAAGCCCTCAAACGTTATTGTTGAACCAACCGGTAGAGTAGTATTACTTGACTTTTCTGCTGCCTACTATTGTGGGACTACCCCACCTAAAATTGGCAGGCCGGAGTAAATTGACAAAATTTTAAAGGGACGCATTGATGTATCAAATTCATTCTAATTCATACTGCATATTCGATTCTGGAGAAATTAGAAGTCATTCCGCCGATTTTTTTTATACAATTAACCCCAGATTTGAATTTATAAGCTTCAGAAGCGGCTTTCAGCAATGCAGACCGATTAAGCAGTGTGGAGAGTACCGTAAAGTGTGGGCAATCATGCAGCCATTTCGGTTTCGGACGAAGGTTTCAACGCCGGATGCCATTGCTCGAACTTGGCGCGCAGGGTGCCATCGAGGGCTCTGGTTCGGGTTTGCAGCATGAGGTGCGCGCCTCGTTTTGACCAGCGCATTTGCTGCCGCTTGCCGAAGCGCTTTCCAACAACGGTGTTGACGGTGCTTTCGACAAAGCCGGTTGAAACGCGTTCACCGTACCGTCGTCTTTCCGCATAGTTCGGGATCATCAAGGCGTTGTTGGCGATGTAGGTCTCGAACTCGGACGCCGCCTTCCGAAGTGCCTTGATGCTGGCATAGTCCGTCTCGACAACTTCCAGATCGATGACAAGGTCTTCGATCGCTGCCTGACCATTGTGAAGGTTGCCATTCCAAAGGAACCCTTTGATCTGGCGCAGCAGGCGGGCAATGGCTTCGGCCTCTGCGGGATTGTGATGCGCAAGCCCTTTGACGTATTGCTGCATGACGGTGATGCGCATGGTGATGTGGAACCAATCTAGGATATGCTCAGAGGCAGGTGCCATGTGTCGCGCCATGTTGATGACCGTGTCTCCACCGTCAGTCATGAATGTCACTGGCTGGTTTTCCTGCCAACCCTGATCCTTCAGAACTTCATGCAGTCGCCGCTTGGGCCTGTCATCATGACTTTGGACAAGCCCAAGGTAGCGGCTCGGGCGATCTGTGGGGATGGATTTGCCGACGGTGACCTCGAAATGCGACTGACCAGCGTCGCGAGATCGAACATAGCCACCGTCGATACCGACGGTGATTTGGCCCTCAGGGTTGGGAAGCTGGGCCCGCTGGTGGGGACTGGTTTCAATGAAACTGTAACGCTCATCAGAAAGTTCGGCCTCCATCCGCGTGGCCACACGCCCCAGATGTCTGCGGATGGTATCTGGATTTAGCCTCATATCAATCGGCAGGACATCTTTCAGCAGATTAGTCGTGACCCCGAAAGATACAAGCGAAGCCCATTTCGTCTCAAGCCAGAGCAACTCCGGGGCAATATGGTCGGGCAAAAGTTCGTTCAGGGGGCTGAAAGTTTTGGCTGGACCATTGTGGCACTGGCAGGAATAGAAGCGCGGACTTTCAACGGCGATGTCACCGAAGACCGTCCGGTATCGAATTTGCCGGCGCCCTTTGCCACGAAGCTTTCGATCACAGCACGTACAGCGGGCATGTTTGATACAAAACGCTTCGCATTGCGCGGCAACAACTTTCCGCTGGATGCCCAAAAGAACGGCTTTGCCTTCCTCTATGGACAAGCCGATGTCACCAGCAGCCTCAATGCCCTTGGAGAATGCGGCGATCCTATCCGTGTGAGCGGTGCCATCTGGCGCAGTTATTGTGACGCTGATTTCGATATCCATCTTCGGGGTCCTGCCTGCTTGATTACATTGGTTCTGAATCTCTCGCCCGCATGATTGTCTGCCGACTGGTGCCCATTTCGCGTGCAATGGAGGAAACTGTCGCACCATTGGCGATCTTTTCGCGGACCAACGCCTGCTGATCAGCCGAAAGGGTTGATGGGCGCCCCAGTGTTTTGCCTTGCGCTTTCGCACGCGCCAGCCCCGATTGCGTGCGTTCGATCAGAAGGTCTCGCTCGAACTGGGCAACTGCGTTGATCACACCCATCGTCAGCTTGCCCGCAGAACTGGTCAGATCCACGCCGCCCAAGGCGAGGCAATGCACACGGATGCCCAAGGTTTCCAGCTTGGCCACGGTGGTACTGACATCGATCGCATCGCGCCCCAGCCGGTCCAGCTTGGTCACGACAAGAACATCGCCACGCTCCATCTTGTCCAGAAGACGCGCAAATCCCTTCCGCTGTGCGATGATCTCCGGATCGAAACCGCTTGTTCACAGCACCCCGTGAGAATTTCCCCGCCACAAACGGCTTGCGAGCAACCATCCGTTCCATCGCAGCTTCCACATCGTCAGACATGAAATCGGATACCGGCCGATTGGGGGCGTTCACTGCTACAACATCTTCGAGAAAACCAACCATGACGCCCATGTCATTCCAGGCATCATAACCGTCAGCCTCATCCCGCCGTTCAAGATATCCATATACGCCACCGCAATCTTCAGGCGGGCAGGCTCCGGAACCGCCTATGCAGGCCGGATAGGTTTTCTTTGGTGGCGGATTAATCGCTTCAACACGGATTTCGTGTTCCCAGTGATCCCCCATATCGTAAACGTAAGAAAATCGTTGGTTCTCGCGGAATCCAAACTGCTGCAAGGATACATCCGGGTTTCCAGCATGCAACTCGAACGAGCCGTATTGTACCGCGTGAACCTCGAAGAGGAACAGATGAATGCCCTCCCAGCCCATCGCAACCTGAAGAATGCCGTGCAGTTCACGCAGAGTCGTCGAATCCGATACCAAAACACGCCGCCAGATCATCGGGCTCAACCCAAGAAGGCGTACCTTTAGCTGATAGATTTGAGAAGCGGATGACATCCAAAATCCTTGCCAGCATCAATCCCAAAATTCAACTGCCCCACACTTTACGGTACTCTCCAGTGTCAATACACTAAATTTCAGAGTTTTATTGAGGCCGGTGAAAGTGAGTCTTTTGGCATCGATACCGCACTTTCTAGATTTATTACGGCCGTTGAATTTAGTTGTTCAAGAGGCAAATCATTCGTTCAATCTATTAATCATCACGAAGGATTAGGTGAATCAAAGCTGATTAACAGCATTGCACGATATTTTGAACGTACTTTTGATCTACCTACTTGCGATATAGATTTTTTGGATATGATTTCCAAAAAAAAGTGACTTTCCTATCGCTATATGTGAATTTTTGACAACGAAGAATATTTATAGTAAAATGTTTGTGTTATTAATTTTATAATAATCTTTTTATGCATTTTTTGAACCCCACAGCAAGTTTGAAACATACTTTTTTACTGAGTTTTGGCGAAAATTTTTCATCACATGAAGCTCCAGAGTCGGAGAATTGACAAGAGAAAGAAACGCAGACACCTAGCTACAATGATACCTTTCAGCGTTTAGAGGCAAACCGAATGGCTGAGGTTAGCGACCTCGACGAAAACCAGGATCCCGACCAAATTTTGGAGGACGGGTTCAGGTTTCTTGAAATAGACCATGACGGAGATGGGACCGTTGATGAGATCAGAAAGGTACCAGATCTATCACATCAGCGTTGGAACAGTGATTCCGAGAGATGAGAAGAAAGCCCTGGCGAAGGGACAACAAGAAATGACGGTAGCGATAGCTCTGGAGAAGAAGAGCCAGACAGTTGAGCGCTTCACTCTTTCCACTAAATACATATAATGTTGAAAGTTCTGTTGTCCCCTGCCCTATTTTGTTAGGCTTTCAGGAGGTCTCACATAGGGCACCAACTTATATTTTGTAGAATGTTTTATGGAACAGATCAAAAACTGGGTCACAGCCTCCGAGGTTGAGGCCCTACGCAAGGCCGCACGAAAGACCAGGAACCCAGCTCGCAACGAGCTGATCATTTTGATGCTCTACCGCCACGGCCTACGCGTGTCGGAGCTCTGCCATATCAAGCTTGAACAGCTTAACCTGGACCAAGCCACGGTATTCGTGAAGCGATCCAAGAACGGGATCGACGGGATGCACCCGATGGCTGGAGATGAGCTCAGGCTTCTCAGGCGTTATTTGCGAGAGCGTGAATCTGAGTTGCCCTGGCTGTTTGTCTCTGAGCGCGGAAGCCCCCTCGCCCGTAGCACCGTGAACAAGCTCCTGGAGCAATGCAGCCAATCTGCCGCCCTGCCCCGTATCAATCCGCACATGCTGAGGCATGGCTGCGGCTTTTACATGATCAACAATGGTTACGATATAAGGGCCGTCCAAATCTATCTCGGTCACGTCTCGATCACGAACACGGCAATCTATGCCCAATACAATGAGAAGCAGTTTGTGGGGATGTGGGGTTAGTTAACCGGTTAATTCTGTTATTTCGGTTAACCTAAAATAACAGAATTAACAAGTTATTTGCGTTATTTCGGTTTATCCATATACTCAGCAGCATGAAAATAACCATCTACAACATGAAGGGCTCAGCGGGGAAAACCCCGATGGCCGTGAACATAGCGCTCGACAGGGAATACGCCCTGGCGACCAATGAACCATACAATCTCCTCGATACCATATTGCCCGAAGAGCGGCTTTTCTCACTGCAACCCGACGAAGAGTTTCCAGACTTCCCTGATGGTATTGATGTGGTGTTTGACCTAGCCGGTCTGATGTCACGCGATGCGCGGCCAAGTATCGTCTCAGCGGTCTCACAATCAGACGTGGTGCTGGTACCCATCTACAATGAGCTGAAGTGCATCCATGCGGGGATACATACCATCAATGAGCTTCTGCCGTACAACAAGAACATCGTCGTCGTGGCGACGAAGCTGGCGAAGCGGAAGGGTGAAGTATTCAAGGACTGGGCTGATAGTGAAGACGCGAAGAATATCAAAGCTGTCGTGGATCACGCGATAGGGCAGGGGATACCAGTTCTTCCGCTGAAGTTCTCGCGCGTGTTTGATACCATCTTCGAACAAGAGCTTTCTATCCGTCAGATGATGGAGAGAGACGCCCTCGCTCGCTATACCTATCGGGACGTGGCAGCGCAGTTCGACACCTTACTTTCTTACCTCGAGCAACATTATGCCTAAGAAAAATGACCTCTCCATGTTCAAAAAGGTTGAGCCGGGTAATTCGGTTAAACCAAGTGAACCGAAATCAATTCTCGCGCCAAAAACCGTGGGTCGCAAGGCCAAGAAGCCCGAAGACAAGGAGTCTGAGATCGTAGCCATAAAGCTCACAAAAGCAGAGCTTACAAAGCTCGAAGAAAAGGCGGGCCTTGTTCCGAAGTCTACCTATCTCAAACACATCCTAAGGAACAAAACTGACATTTTCGATTGAATCGATTAAACCTGTTATATTGGTTTAACTGAAACAACCGGTTTCTTGATTTCTGCTTCAAGCTCTTCAATCTGCGATTTTAGGACGACCGGCTCACTTGAGCCGTTTTTTTGCGCCCACTCAGCAGGAGAGGGGAAGCATACACCGCGAGCACTCCAGAACCCTCTGATCTCCACAGCGTTCAGGCGATCTTTCCAACCAGCCTTTTTGAAGGCATCCACATAAATGTGACTTCCAAGACTAAGCTGAAACTCTTTCGTAACAAGGTCTCTTTGGGTCTCAGGAAGGGCCTGGAAGGCTGCCTCAATCATTTCCGCACATGACCGGCGATATCCCGTCTCTGCCTCTCTCTGGGCCTTTTTGAGGGCTTCTAGCTTACGCTCGAGCTTCTCGCGCTCCGCTTTTGCCGTCTGAACCACCTCAAGATGTTTTTTCTTCTGCGCATTTTCATTGTGAAAATCGTTCTCGACAGCAGCCCTCAGAAAACCCGCTTTGGAAGATGTAATCTTACCGCTAGCCGCTTGAGAGCTCGCCAAATCGAGCTTCTCAAAAATGTACTCTTCGTCATGCTCAAGCACCCAAGCGCGAGCAAGGGTTTTTGAAACCCCTTCAGCCATCAAGGCTTTGTACGCAGGCATTTGCGTGAGGTCGTCTTCAGCATCCATACCAATAAGCGAGAGCTGCGAATTAGGTCGAATAATGAAACGTAGGCCCGTCACACTGCGACCTTTGCGCTTCGTTTCAAGCTCTAGCTGAATATTCGAAAGCTCGTTCACTTCCTTCATTGCCGGTTGGATCACAGCGCGGTTCAAGAGCTTAAACTGCTTGTAGCTGGATAACTGATCAACCGACATAAGCTTGCGGAACACATCGACATCCCACCACGGCGTGTGAGCGATATCTACGTAACGGTAGCAATTTTCATAAAGCACCAAAGCATGGGCGCTCTTCATATCCCTCAATACACTGAGGTTGATTTTGGAATACACGTCCGGATGATAGAGCTTCTCTGCGAGTGACTGCTCATAACGGTAGGTGCAGACCCCACCTTTGAGCTTTGCGTAGGGGAGGAGAACCATTGCTTCCCAGGAGGTTTCCCCATCATCTTCGAGCACATCAAACTCGACTACGGTTTCCATCAACCCCTTGAGAGCGCCCTTGAGGTAGGCTGAGTTATGGCTATCGAAACCGATCATCTCACACAGGACCGAGGCACTAATCTTATGCTCTTTGGCTGTCAGGAGTTGGTCATAAGCATTATACAACAGGGCGTTCACCAGCTTACGCTGAAGTAAAGAAAGCTTCGCGCCGATGTGAATCGCAGCGACATGCTTCTTGAGTATCTGCTTGTCTTTGCTGTATTTTTCAGGTTTCATTTTCATAGGTGAATGCAATTACCTTTTATTCATTCACCATTCTACACATTTTTGAACAGAAGCAAATTTTCTTCTCCGAAAGGGCTCAAGTTATACCAGTCTGCTCCCATATTCTTTCACCTTAGCCCCACAAACATACACTTTCAGGGGAAGGTTTGAACGTATGCCATGATCCGAAGCCCCTTACTTTTTAAGACCTTGAGTCTGCCCCCATATCCGTTCACTTTTTGGTCCATAAATATACACCATAGGCTATTTTTCCCTTTGTATTCAGCTTCCTAGGGTATTACTCCCATATCCGTTCACCTATTGTCCCCATAAACATGCACCTTACACACGATGTGACGTATTTTATCGCTATTTATCAGTGTCTTACGGTTCTACACGACTAATCCCATAAACGTTCACCTATACTCCCATATCCTTTCACCTTTCAGCCCATAAACGTTCACCCATCGGGGCGCTTAACTCCCATATCCTTTCACCTTTCAGCCCATAAACGTTCACCTTACCCCCTGTAACATCCTGTTTCTAAGCCATTTTTCAGCCCCTAAACGTATTAAACGTTGTTCTATTAAACATACTAAACAACAACAGGGAGCCTTTCGGCCCCTGTAGTTCGGTTGATGCTTTCTTATTTTCCATAATTTTCTTACGGGTGAAAAAGAGAAAGCTGAGTTACAGCTTCCGGCCCGTGTGCCAGTCGTTCAGATCAACATGGGTCGCGTAATGTTGGCGCATGTCAGAAATCGTTCCGCTGCACTCAGTATCACAGATAAACACAGTCACAGCATTACCTGCATCGTCGTTGTCCAGGAAGAGCTGGATTTCTTCGTATTGTGGATTGGTCACATAGGGCAGGGCGCGTGCTTTGAACGCCGTTGAGTTCAGCACGAGGGCGTCACCATCTGGCACGTTTAGATTCTTCATCGACAGGTAGCTGAGAAAATCAATGAAGCCTTCGAAGACCATAAGTTTGGTATGGTTTACCCCTTTGTGCAGGGTAGGGGCCTTTCCGGCTCCCACAAAGCCCTTAAACAGCGCGTTACGCACCTCAAAGCCATCACCAGCAGGATAACCCACCCCAAAGTACGTCCCACCGCTCTGAGGGGCCTTAAAATCGATCTGGGACACATATTCTCGGGCTATGTCGAGGTTGATACCGCGCCCAGTGAGATATTTGAGCAGGGCAGGGTGCTCAAGCGGCGCTTTTGAGCTCAACTCAAGCGCTGAAGAACCACCCTGTTTTTCTTTTTCACCCGCTGAGCCATCGTTTCCCAAACTTGCAGTTTCAGCACTTGGCTGGGTTGACCTGTAACCTGAATTCCCAGCGATGGAATACAGCCCTGTTCTCTCCAGGTGATGCAGCGCATCACGCACATCGCAGGCACAAAGATGCGTTACCAGGTCGATGATGTTTCCGCCTTGTCCGAGGCCATGATCATACCAGAGGTTTTTGAGGGTATCGATCTTGAAGGACGGGGTTTTATCACCTTGGCGCAAGGGGCTGGAATACCAAAGCTCACGGCCACCCATGCGGGCACGGGCAGGTTTGATACCCTGGGCGTCGAGGTAACGGTCTATGGGAATGGTTCTGGCCTGGTCAGCTCGCATGAAAATGAAGATATGAGATACACTCACATTTTACCCGAAAATTAGGGTTTGCCAAATTTTGATGCACCTCTTTTGGGATAAAATTTGCAATTGTAGCCGAAAAAGCTATAATAGCTTTATTAGCTCATAACTCTGGACCCATGCAGATGAAAACCATGACCGCCGTTGAAGCCAAAAACTCCTTTGGACGCCTTCTTGAGGCGACCCACCGCGAGCCTGTTTCTGTAACGAAGAACAACCGTGAAATCGCGGCCATGTTTTCAATGGAAGACGTTCGCGCTTTGGCAGATGATTTTTTGGCTGAACCACTTCAAGCTGAAGTGGTAGCTGGAAAGCTGAATGTGGTGGAAGCGCTGATGGAACAGCTTGCGATCAACAAGCGCCTGGCTGCAAGCCGTAACGCTATCGCTGAAGGTCGCGGAGTCGTTGCCGATGCTGATTATTTTGCAGGGCTGCGTAACCGCGCTCTGGCTCGCACTTCCTAAAATTCGCCATGAAGAACGCTACAGTCATTTTTGGACCAGAGGTCGATGCGGCCTTTCGGGCGCTGATTGATTACGTGGAGCTCGATGAGATCCCAGCAGTCCTGGACTTCTTGGAGCGCATTCAAGAACGCCTGGTGAACACACTTTCAACCTTCCCAGAGGGCGGCAACCGTTTCCAGGGCAATGTGCGCATGAAGGTCGTTGAAAAATACACCTTCCTTTATGAATATCATGAGGGCAGCAACGAGGTGCATATCTTGGATATGAAGGGGCCAGGCCAAAATTGGCGCTAGGAGTTTTATGACCGACGATTCCAAACAACTTCAGGTGTTTCCAGACCATGTGCATTTGCGTCGTGTTGATCCTACCAAAAAGATGCGTCGCTTTTACCTTATGACCGTTCAGCGAGACCTATTTGGTGGAGCATCCCTCACGCGAGAATGGGGTCGAATTGGAAGTTCGGGACAAGTCCGGATGGAACACCATCCAGATGAAGGTCAGGCCGTTGATGCGCTCGCTACGCTTGCACAACAAAAATTCAAACGCGGCTACCGTATGTAGCGGGTCCTATTTTTTAGCTGTACGTTCGGCAAACTTTAGACGCAGAGCATCGTGCGCCTGTATGATACTTGCCATGCGCGCGGCGATGTCATCGAACTGCTTTTGCAGGTCCTCAAAATCTTCTTCGAGCGTTCACAGAGAAGGGATCAGATCATGCAAGTAGGTGTAGCTCGCGTAATCCAGATTGTCGTCGTCTATGGCGCGATCACAGGCAGAGATAAGCTGAGGGATAGTATCAAGGCGGCATGAGGTTCGAATTTTCATGGGGTGTATCAAGGAACTAATATCCATGATTGTATTCCCACCAAACGAATGACCAAGTTTTTCTTTTTCACCCGCAGTCCATCACGCCAAAACCTGTCTGTGAAGCTCAGGTGAAGAGCGCGTGAAGCAACTCGCTTTGACACCCACAAAATCTTGGGCATACTGGCAGCGTGTTTCACGTTGCAAGATTGCATATTTGTAACAAACATTTTTTGAACCAACGAAGTGAGGTTCAAAAAATGTTTGCCAAATACGCATCTTGGCAGGGGGTCTTCGCCCCTTGCATCCCCAGACAAGGGAAAGATTGCTTTTGCCCGTTTGGGCAGCGCATTTCCCTTTGAACCCTTTTAGCAGATTGCCACATGAGCGACAAACGCAGCGATTACCAACGAGACTACCAGAAGCAGTACCAGGCCCGCACCAAGCGCGTGAACCTGGTCCTTTCTGCGTCCGAGCATGCCAGCGTAAAGAAGTCGGCTGCGGCATCCGGCGAGGCGCTTGCCACCTATGTGAAGCGCCGCACTCTGGAAGCCCACCACGGCCAGCTCGACGCTTCAGTGCCGGAGGAACTGCTGGAACAACTTGCTGACCTGGACCGCGTTATTCGCACGATTGCGAACAACGTGAACCAGATGGCACGCCATTCAAACCGCATTGCGCATGTGCTGGATGAGCAAGAAGTGTTCATGAACATCCACCTGCTGCAGGCCGAGCTAAAGGCCGCAATTGCTCGCGCAGCATCGGGGCAGGGGGAGCCGCCCGATTATGATGCAGGTGGCGCATGATAATCAAATCGATGAGCCGCAAGGTGCCAAGCTTTGGCCAACTCATCGGATATATTGATCGCGATGAAGGCGCTGATGCTTACCGTCTTCGGCATAATGTTTTTGCCCGTGATCCCGAGTTGATGCGCACCGAGTTTGAGCGAAACGGAGACCTGCTCAAGAAGCGCAAGAACGGCGTTTATCTCTATCATGAGATCCTCTCGATCACCCGCGCAAAAGGGCTTAGCGCGGAGGAGCAGAAATCGCGTTTGCGCGATATTGCTGAGACCTACATCGGGTCACGTTGCCCTGACAATTTGGTCTTTGGCAATCTGCACCAGGACAAAGAACACTCCTATCACTACCACTTGATGATCAGCTCAAATCGAGCTGGCGAAACCGGCCGTCTTCGATTGACGAAGAAGCAGTTTCGCGAAGTACAAGTGCAAATGGAGCGTCATGTTCTAGAGACCTATCCTGAGCTGGAGCAAAAACTGGCGATCGACAAACGTTCAGATCGCGGTCGCAAAAATGGCGAAGCCGAGCTAGAGCGTCGAACTGGCCAGCGCCCAAAACGTGAGGAAGTGCTAGACCGCGTTCTCGCCGCATATGATGGCTCGCAAGATCGACAAAGCCTCTTGGACGCATTGGGACGTGAAGGTCTCGATCTCTATGTGCGAGGTAAGACCTTGGGTGTCGTAGATCTGGAAAGCGGCAAGAAGCACCGCCTCAAAACGCTAGATCTTGAGATGGCTGATCGCATTGCTATCCGGATGGAAGGCGGTGAGGTTGAAACCGCTGCTGAAGAGCCGGAGCAAGAGCAGGAGATCCAAAAAGAGCCAGCGCCCGAGCGAGACGTTCAATCTGAACGCAGAGAAAAACCAAAGCGGAAAAGAGCCAGAAAACGCGCTGAGGGTGAAAAAGAAAAAGATGGGCGAGAGCGGGCATCAGATGAGGTCGAGCGAAATACGCATAATGAGACTTATGTTAACAAAGACAGCAATGCTGACCTAAAGCGAAATCCTGTTTCTCAGCAAATGGACCGAGAGCCAGATGTGGCAAGAACAGGCCTTGAAGCAGATGTGCCTGATGCAACCGCGCCAGAAGCAGATATGCCAATTGATGAGGGTGTCGCGGATGTGAGTGGACCCCCGACAGTTGGCAAGCTTGGAGACAAACTGGTGAAGGTCGTCCGCAAAGTTGGAAAGCAGGCCAAACATGAAATCGAAGAAGCTGGGAAATTGCTGCGCTTTGGGATCACTGGACAGGATGAAGAGATTGGAAAAACGATAAAGGAAAAGGAAGACGAGGAGGCGCAGGATCAAAAAGAGCCTGAAGCAGAGCAAGGTCTGCCTGAGCAAGATCCGGCGGACCTAGGTCCACCAGGGCAATCTCGCACCCAGCAGTCTTGGCGAGACGAGATGGATCGTGCGCGGGGCAGCGAGGGTCGCTC
>CAKZQF010000020.1 GCA_937139475.1 uncultured Gammaproteobacteria bacterium
CAGTTGGTTATTGATGGTGAACAGAAGTATCTAAAACCTTTGAACCCGCAATACCCTGCAATACCGATCAACGGCAATTGCACCATCATTGGTGTAGTACGACAAGCTATCATCGATTTTTGGTAGTATAACCTTAGTAAGCTATGTCCTTGAGCTGGGTTTCTAAGCGAGCAAGGTGTTGCCCAATGTTGAAGTCCGGTTTTTAAATTTTATTGAAATGTGTGTAAATAAGCACTGATTGAAATTGCGGGTATGAATGCGGGTATGGTTACCATCACTGTGATAAAATTTACAATTAAAACAATGAGGTAATGCCTGTATGCTACTTATGATCGATAATTACGATTCCTTCACTTATAACCTAGTGCAATACTTTCAGCAGCTCGAGCAGGAAGTTGTTGTTGCGCGTAATGATGAAATAACGCTAGCAGAGATAGAAACCCTGGCGCCAGATTACATCGTTATTTCCCCAGGTCCTTGTACGCCTAATGAAGCAGGAATATCCCTTGATACCATCGCACATTTTGCTGGAAAAGTTCCTTTGTTGGGCGTTTGCCTAGGGCACCAAGCTATAGCGCAGGTCTATGGTGGTGAAGTTGTATTAGCGCACAAAGTCATGCATGGCAAAACGTCCCTTATTGAGCATAGCAATGTTGGCGTATTTTCAAAGCTACCTAACCCTTTACGTGTTACCCGCTATCATTCCTTAGTTGTTAAGCCGCAAACTTTACCCGATTGTTTTGAGGTTACTGCAACCATTGAGTCTGAAAATGGTGTTGAGATCATGGCCATGCGTCATAAAGAGCTGCCAATTGAAAGTGTTCAATTTCATCCCGAATCTATTTTGACTGAGCAAGGGTTAACACTGCTGAAAAACTTTCTAGACTAAAGATGATCTCGGTCACTTGCAGGTTTCAGTTTTCACTGTTTTGTCTGCCAGGGAATATTATTTTTATAAAACGGTGTTCGTTGAAATATTTTTTCTTATAATTGCGATATCTAAGGTAAGTTGGCAACAATATTGCGCCGCTTATATGGAATACTTTCTCTATATTCTTCCATGATTGCCGTCATCTTTAATACGACAGGCAATCTCTTTATAGAGAAACTTATGCATCCTACTCCAGAGCAGCCAGTATTAAGTCAGATTTATCTTGATGCTAACGCCACTACTCCCGTATTACCACAAGCCGCTGAAGCGGCATTATCTACCATGAAAACTCAGTTTGGTAACCCTAGTAGCAGCCATATCACTGGTCTTCAAGCCAAAGAAATAATGGACAATACACGTAGCCAAGCGAAAGAAGTGCTAGGGGCGGGTAATGGCCAGGTGATTTTTACCAGTGGAGCAACGGAAGGGATTCAAACAGCAATAATCTCTGCATTATGCGAGGCTAAAAAGTCACTCGATGGCACAAAAAATTATACGCTACTCTATGGTGCGACTGAGCACAAAGCAGTACCAGAATCGTTAAAACATTGGAATAGCCTGCTAGAGATTAATGCGCAGGTTAAAGCGATACCTGTAGATTCAACAGGCAAGCTGGATATCGATTTTATTGCTCAAGAGGCACCTAACGCATTAATGATTTGTACGATGGCGGTGAATAATGAAACCGGTGTATTTCAAGATGTTGCATTACTAGACAAAACAATACGTGCCAACAACCCGAGTGTTTTTTGGATGGTGGACTGTGTGCAAGCATTAGGAAAAACGTCATTAAACCTTGCTAAAACAACCATTGATTACGCCCCCTTTAGTGGCCACAAACTCTATGCCCCTAAAGGGATTGGTTTTGTCTATATCAAGGAAAATGCACCATTTACACCCTTTATTGCCGGTGGTGGACAAGAAGGGGGATTACGTTCTGGCACCGAGAACCTGCCAGGATTAGCGGCGCTTAGCGTAATTTTCGATTTATTAACGACTGATAATGAAACCTTTGCTGGTGTTGAGCAGCTCAAAGCATTTCGTCTACAACTGACTGCTGCCCTGACTCAAGCCTTTCCTCATATCGTGTTTAACCATCATTTTGAGAACAGTGTTGCAACAACACTTAATTTTGCAATTCCTGGCTTTAGCTCTAAAGAGATTATGGATTTATTTGATGCTGCCAATATTCGAGTTAGCTCAGGTTCGGCCTGTAGCTCTAAGGTGACGCGAAGTTTTGTGCTTGATGCGATGGGGCTACCCCAATGGCAAAGTGAGTCGGCCATTCGGATGTCATTTGGCCCGGCAATAACTCAGGAGCAAATTGATAATGCATGTGAGCGAATTATCACGACAGCAGGTGCGCTAAGCAAAAGCTGTCTCACGCTAGATCCAAGTAATATTGACAATAAAACTGAGTTGTCAGGCTTATTGCAATTTAAAGTAGGTGGAAGCTGCACTTGGCTTTATGTCGATAAAGCCACAAAAAGCGCAATAATCGTCGATCCGCTGCCACAAATATCCCAACGCTTGATGACCTTGCTCAGCTGTCAGGGCTTGACCCTAAGTGCTGTGATTGACACACATGGTCATGCTGACCATCAATCTTGTCGGAGTGTGATTGCCAAAGAGCATCTGGCAACGCAGGTGGCCGATAGCTTGGGCTGGCCAGTGGGCTGTGAAAGCATGGAGCTAAATGGTCAAGTCTATGAGTATTTAACCATCGGTGAACACCGCTTAATTAGAGTACCAACGCCGGGTCACACCCAAGACAGTATTAGCCTGCTGTTAGGACAAGCTGAAATGGGCAAGGCGTTGAGTTTTGAATCTGAATATGCGTTCTGCGGTGATATGATCTTGATGGGAAGTCTTGGGCGTACCAATTTTCCATGCAGCAGTGCTCAAGCGATGTATCAAAGTCTCGGTCTGCTAAATTCCCTGCTTGGGGAGAGCACACTGCTTTGCCCGAGTCATGACTACAATAATGAATTTACTACATCAGTGGCTGCAGAAATGGAGCGAAACACATTATTGAAGCAGGTGATTGAGCAAACGATTAGTCAATCCTCATTTGCTATCGCCAAAGCGAAACTTGATGCCCATATTCAGGATGAGCAAGGCTGTGAGATTGTTTGCGGAGCATTTATCGAGCCCTGTGAAAAAGATGTGATAACAGAATATCGAAGTGAAAGTTTGGCCAAGGCAATGGCAAGCGATGCTAACATTCAGTTAATTGATATTCGCGAGCCCCATGAATATGTGATGAGCCATGACCCTCGCTTTGCACAAAATATTCCGCTCAACCGTTTGGTGCAATTTATTCAGTCACAGTATCAGGATAAGCAGCGAGAAATCGTGCTGGTGTGTCGCAGTGGTAGTCGCTCACAAGTGGCAGCTCAGGCATTAGTACGTCTCGGGTTTGCCAATGTGGGACACCTTCAAGGGGGCTATGCCTTAAATTAAATCATCCCGGAGGGCGTAGCAGTACTTTTGCTGCGCCCCATCAAGTCCACGTTAAAGCTTAATCCTTTGAGTTAATATCAAAGACACTCCTGCTAATGCGGCTCCTGCATAAAATACTAAGGAATGATCAACTAACCAGATCAGGCCAAATGTTGCTGGGATTATTACCGCTGCGATATGGTTAATACTAAAACTGACGCCAGCACTGCCAGCAATATCTTGCGGATCTGCGATTTTTTGAAAATAGGTTTTTAGTGCAATCGCCATTGCAAAAAACAAGTGGTCAACGATATACAGCACAGCAGCAAGGTCAGCTGACTCGACGAGAGCATAACCGGTAAATACTAAGATCAGACCGATGTACTCAATCGTTAACGCTCGGCGTTCACCTACGCGACCTATCCAAGCACCAATCTTCGGGGCAATAAAAAAGTTTAATACATGGTTGGCCATATATAGGGCGCTAATTTGGGCAACGCTATAGCCAAATTTCTCTACCATCAAAAAACCAGCGAAAACCACGAATATTTGACGGCGGGCGCCGGAAAAAAAAGTTAGCACATAGTAAAGGCTATAACGCTTTCTCAGTATTAGCTTTTTGTGCTGCTGCGGTCCGTGATTAAATGAAGGCATCAATACTGCGAGTAGAATAACGAGCAATAAGCCAACGCTACCCACCATGAAATACATCGATTGATAACTCACGGCAAAGACACTAAATCCCAGCCAAACAACACCATAGGCGACTAATGATGAGGCTGATTTTATCGATAATAATTTGCCAAGCTTTTCTGGCGCTTCTTGCTTGCTAAACCATTGTAAACTCAGCGACTGATTGACGGTTTCATAATAATGGAAGCCTACAGACATGATGATAGTCGTTGCATAGAGTCCGTAGACACTGGGTAGTAGGCCTGTTATCGCGACACCAATACTCAAAATTGCCAAGGAAATAATCGCAAACGTTTGCTCTTTTAAAGCAAGTAACACAAAAGCTGCGGTAAAGGCCAATAAGCCGGGGATTTCTCGCAGAGATTGCAGCATGCCGATTTCTGCACCGGTGAAGGCGGCGCTTTCAATCGCAAAATTATTAAGCAGTGCTAACCAGGTGGAAAATGAAAGGGCCATAACAACAGTGGCAAGAGCAAGAAAGACAAAGGGAGTCTGCAAACGGGCAATAGCGGGGTGGCTGCGCAAAGTATTCATGATGACTAGTAGGCTTCGGTTATTCTCAATGGATGGAGTATATGCTTATCAATTAGTGACTGATAGTGGCAGTGATGACAAAAGCGCATCAAAATAGTCCCGTATGGATTTGCGTGTCGTGGCCACCATCGATTATATGGTGTTAGCTAAGCTAATCAGCCCCCTTTTTCAATGAGCTAACGGTGGCTAGAATTAATGTAACATTTTTTGTTTAGCTTACTTGATACTGGTAATTAACACCGAGAATCCTTACAATTCAGTGCATAATAATAGAGCACTGGAAATTTTATGAAAAATTGGCTAATCCCTTGCGCCATTCTTGGCTTAAGTGGCTGTGTATCAACAACATCAATCACTCCCGATACTACTAAAACCGATTCTGTCGAGGTCATCAAAGCGAGTCAACCGGTATTGTCTGGGACTCCATTGACGATGAAGCAGATAATGGCTGATCCGAGTTGGATTGGCACAGCGCCATCACGCCCAGCTTGGAATGATGATAGCCAGTCAATTTTTTACCAAATAAAAAGAGAGTCTTCACCACTGTATGATGGTTATCTCCATACGTTAGCAGGTGAGAAAACGAAGTTAGCGTTGAGCCAACAGCACCTACTCTCGCAAAGTCGAGGTATCGTTAGTCAAGATGGAAACTATAAAGCGTTTACTTACAAAGGTAATCTGTTTGTTAAACAGCTACGTAGTGGTAAAACAACCCAGCTGACCAAAGACAATAACCGTCAATCATCTCCGTTATTTCTAACTGACGGCCGGCTAGCTTACGCGCAAGGTAATGCCTTTTATGCGATTGATTTAAGCAGTGGCTTAAGTGAACTACTAGTTGAAGTTAAATTTGCTAAGGCGCCTAAAGCGCCTGAATCTCCAACCAGCTACATTGGCGCGCAGCAGCATCGCTTAATTAAATATGTAGCGCTTGAGCAACATAATAAAGCGGTTCGCCATCAACACCAACAAAAGCTTTATCAAGAAAATCAAACTATCGCAAGCCAAGCGGTTTACCTTGACCCGCAGCAGAAGCTGGTGGAGTTTAGTCTGAGCCCGGCAGGTGACCGTTTATTGGTTGTAACCAGCGATAAAAGTTATAGCTGGCGCGCTAAGCATGACATTATGCCAAACTATTTAGGCAGTGAAGGTTATGTCGATGCTGTCAATTCTCGCGCTCGCGTCGCAGAAGATAATCCACCTGAGCATCAATTTGTTATGATTGATATTAGTGAAGGTAAGCAAACACAACTCAATATGAGTACGTTGCCAGGGTACGATGCTGATGTGTTAAGCGAAGTGAAGCGTGAAAACTACGCCAAACTTGGTAAAGAGTATACTGAGCAAACTAGCCCCCGCAAGATTGTATTAATGCAAGACTGGGGCTGGCGCCAAAGTGCCATCGCTTGGAATGACAGCGGTAGTGAAGTTGCTTTGATGTTAGAAGCACGAGACAACAAAGATCGCTGGCTAACTCGCTATAACTTTACCAAAGATAAAGTGGAAACATTACACCGTTTACATGATGATGCATGGGTTAACTATACCTTTAATGAGTTTGGTTGGCTAAACGATAATGCAAGCCTATATTTCCTATCAGAGGAATCTGGCTATTCTCAGCTGTATGTTCAAGCGCTAGACGGCAAAGCAAAAGCCTTAACCTCAGGGAAGTACGAAGTTAGTAGCTTGAGCTTATCGCAAGATGGTCAACACATATACTATAAAGCCAACAAAGCGCATCCGGGTCAATATGAGATTTATCGTGTTGATGTGGCAACGGCACAAAGCGAGCAGCTAACGGCACTTAAAGGCATGACCGATTACCAGTTGAGTCCTGACCAAAGTAAATTGCTGTTAACTCACTCAAGTTTATTGCGTCATAATGATGTTTACGTGAAAAGTAGTGATGGTAGCGGTGAGCTAACGCGATTAACTGACACGGTGAGCGAAGAATTTGCTAGCTATCCGTGGCAAGCACCACAAATAGTTGCGGTACCTTCTAGCCATGGTGAACAACCAGTTTACGCCAAAATTTATTTACCTAACGGCTATGATTCTGCTAAAGCACAGCAATATCCTGCCGTTATATTTAATCATGGTGCGGGTTATCTACAAAACTCTCACTATGGTTGGTCGGGCTATTTCCGTGAATTCATGTTTCACAACTTATTGGCCCAGCAGGGCTATGTCGTAATGGATATGGATTATCGGGCATCTAAAGGCTATGGTCGAGATTGGCGTACGGCTATCTACCGTCAGATGGGGACACCGGAAGTTCAGGATTTAGCGGATGGCGTGAGCTATATGGCGAAGAACCTACAAGTTGATCCGAAGCGTGTCGGTACTTACGGTGGTTCATATGGCGGCTTTATGACGTTCATGGCACTATTTACTCAGCCTGATTTATTCCAAGCCGGTGCGGCGCTTAGACCTGTTACAGATTGGGCGCACTATAATTTTGGCTATACGTCTAATATCTTAAATACACCAAATGACGATGATATAGCCTATCGCCGTAGTTCACCGATTGAGCACGCTCAGCATTTAACTAAGCCATTACTGATAATGTCTGGGGTATTAGATGATAATGTTTTTTTCCAGGATAGTGTGCGTCTGGTGCAGCGGTTAATTGAATTAGAAAAGCCAATGTTTGAAACGGCGATCTATCCGGTTGAACCACATGGTTTTAGACAGCCATCTAGCTGGTTAGATGAATACCGTCGCATTTTCAAATTGTTTGAACAAAACCTAAAGAAAACAAAGTAAGAGAAATATTATTGTGAGTCGCTTTAAGAAATGGTTAGGTAAAGAGGATGTGCCTGAGACTGAGGAAAAAGCTCAGCCTAAAGGGATTGCGCCTAAACTTGAGAAAAAAAGTGGCTTAAAATCAAATGTTATTAAGCAAATTGAGACCGATTATTATCGTTATTTGATTAGTAAATCTTTGCTACTTCCTGAAGAAGTAGAGAAAGACACTGAAATACCAGATAACAGAATATTATTGGATATTGAGTTGGCACCCGCACTGGCTAGACAAGCGGAAAAGCAGGCAAGTAAAGATCTCTTTAATGCTTTGCAAGCCCAGCTGTTTCAGGATGTTGAAGCGCGGGTAGAGAACAAACTTGCCAATCTAAACGATGATTTATGGAAGCGCTTTACCATTGATCAAAATCTGATGGATGCTGTTAATATCCTGATGACAAAAGCCGCATCGATATCGAGAATTAAGCCTCTGATCCTTAAAGATGCGAGCTTGATACGCAATTTTGTTAGTGTGTTAAATCGTCTAGGTATGGGCAAGAAGAACTCTGACAAGCCGTTAGAGCCTAAAGATGCTGAGTTATGCTTAAGCTCCTTAGGGGTCGAAAAACTACGTCTGTTGATGCCTAATCTCATTATGCATGAGTCGATGAAAGAGTCGGGAAGCAAGTTTAATCAACCTTCGCGCAAGGTTTGGCTACATTTGCAAATTACCGCAACGGCGGCCCGCGCCTTGGCACTTGAGAGTGGCGCAGCTGATCCCGATGAAGCATATATTTTGGCGTTGTTTCATGAGATGGGGGCAACGTTTTTATTGCATATGGTTGATGATAGTTTTCAAGAGTCTCGTCGTGAAATAAGTAAGCAGGCTATGGAGAATGGCGCCTCTCAGGTCAGTCATCAGTTAGCGGAGATTAAATCTGCTATTCCTGTGCTTGAGCGTATTATCCCAAGCAAGGCGGTAAAATTAAGTGCTGAGATCGCCAATAAATATGAATTGAATTTCTTACGCTTAGGGGCGGTATTAGGTGAATTTGATCAATCGATGAGCTATGACGAATTATCGCCTATCGCTAAAATCATCTCGCAAGCGCGCTGTTACTCTATCTTTAAGCAAATGTTTAAAGAAGATTTGATTGATAAACGACAAGCTGCTGCGCTACTCAACTACTATCAACTGGACGGCGCAAAGGTTAAACTGCTTAATAGTCAAAAGTACCTTAAAATACCGAAGCTGGAAGCCTAGCAACGGCATTTGTATTTGAGGGAATAAGCGCACTTGGTGCGCTTTTTTTATACCTCTAAAGCCAAGATATTGCGGTTGTTGACCCAGGTACGTAGCTTAGCAGCCACTTTGGGGAAAAACCGGTCAAGTCGGTGTATCTCTCTAAGTAGTTCGTCTTTTAAGGTCGGATTAAATTGGTCGTTGATGACGATTCCGATTAGCAATGCCTTTGCCGTGCTTAGTTTATCTATTGTATTAGTAAGCGCTGTATTAGTTGTTTGACCTGCTAATACAGTGACTACCGTGCCACCGCAAGCGCTAGCAATATACTCCGGTGGAAGATTACTACCATTATTAAGACTCATCGGCGACGTATCCACCAACACACTATCATAATCCTTTAGCCATGCCTCGATATGAGATTCGAGCACCCCAGGTTCACGCAAGCTAAGCACTAGCTTACGTTCCACGGGGCCCGTAACAACGGCAATTTCGCTGCTACTATTCTCTTGCTCGATAAATGTTGGTGAAGACAGCGTCTTAAGTGAATCAGGTGGCTGTGTTGAATTTGCTAAGCTACTTAATGCAGGGTTATGAATGTTTAAATCGACGAGCAATGTTTTTCGCCCGGCTAATGCATTGCGTTTGGCTAATGCGATAATAATTGAGCTGACACCTTCCCCCGGAAAGGTTGAAACAACCGCCAATGATTTAATATCTCTTGCCAATGTCGCACTATAGATTCGCTCTAACTCGATATAGTGTTCTGGAATGGTAACCATGATAGAACTCCTTTATAACAAGCCGATTAAAGACGCTAGAGAGACTATTTCAAAGACATCGCGTAGTCCTGCGCGCGCTTTAGATAAGGTGCTTTGCGCCTGATCCGGTACGTATATGGTATCCCCTACTCGTATCACGGGTAGTGCTGCAAAGTCAGCTGTTTCAGAAAATTTAGCCAGGTCAAATACTCTTGCCTGACTACGGCAGCATGAAAGGTTGACCACAGTGATTTTCTCTATGTATGCGCTATTACTGGTGCCGCCAGCGACCGCGAGTAGGTCGAGAATAGTCATGTTGTCATCATAGCTATAGCGTCCGGGTTTATTCACCGCGCCTAAGATTCTTACCGTCATTTCCTTAGGCTTATCTAGCCAGTCACGATTGCGCTCTGGCAGGTAAATCGTGTCCCCAGGCTTAATTTTTGGTAATAAGTGCTCATCTCCTGTTTCAAAATAGAGTGCTAAGTTTAATTTGCTCACTCTGGCGTGCTCACCATTACGATGGCTGATCCTGATATTACGAATATCAGCTTTGTCTGTCGGTCCGTCGGCCGCGGCCAAGATGTCTAAGAAATTCATTTTATTGGTGAACATATAACGCCCTGGCGCGCCAACTTGACCAAAGACATAGATTGATTTTTCAGATGCTTGCCTAACCCACTGTGCTTTATTATCTGCTGGATCGCTTGGCAAATCGTGCACACGAACAGTCGCACCGCCGCGTATAATGGGTAACGTTGACTCATCCCTTCCTTCGCTGATAAAGCTGTCTAGGTCAAATTGATACTGCCTAACTGCGCCGTTGATATCGCGTGAGATAACATCAATATTGGCGGTATCGGCTCGGGACGTTGGCCCGCCAACGTGAGCTAATAAGTCAACCAATGACATTTCGTTTGCCCATTCGTAACGACCGGGACGAACCACTTCGCCGATGACTCTCACTGCACGCTTAGGGGAAATTTTAAGCCAGGATTTTTCGTTCATATCGGTTTTCTCAGGAACAAAAATCGCGTCACCGGCAGTAATCTTAGGTAATGATTTACTGGTGGTGCCATGGGTATATCCAGTTAAATCAAATGAAATGACTTGGCTGTTGGCTTTTATTATTTTTATTTGGCGCGATTCTGCAAACCGAGTTGGGCCTCCGGCGTTGGCAAGGATATCCATAAAGGTAATGTCTTTTTTTCCTTCGTAAGCCCCGGGCTTGAATACTTCGCCCATCACATAAACGACATTAGAGCCTGCTTTGATTTCTTCTTCCTGGCGAGGAACAAAGATAGTGGCTCCCGGGTTAATTTCAGGTAAAAGGGTCGTATCGCCACTATCCAAATAGCGCTTTAAATTGAATAAAGCCGGTTCCCCTTCAGTGATCACGCGGATCTGTTCGACACCGGCATAACGAGTAACGCCACCAGCTTTCATTAAGAACTCAATGAGGTTGGTTTCACTGTTAAAGGTAAAACTACCTTGCTGGTGAACCTCGCCAAATACTTTGATTGCTAGCCTGTCAGCGGCATCACCGCCGGCCGCAATTTTTGTTGGATCAAATTCAACTTCAATATTACCAATCATCGGTGAAGCAGGGACGAAAATAGTATCCAGTGAGTTTAAGGATGGCAGGATGGTACTATCACCACTATCAAGGTATTTTTTATAATTAAATTCAGTTGAATTGTTGCCGCGGCGTAATTGCAGTTTATCTAATTGTGCCCCGGTGCGGATCCCTTCAGCAGCTTGCAATGCCATTTGAATGTTTGCCGCTGCAGGGAGAAAAACCTTGCCCGGCTTCTTTACATAACCCATCACATTGACTAGCAATTGTTTCTTTGCGACAAATACATTAAATCCAGTCATGTCTCGAAACACTGGACTCAACGACTCTTTTAATACAGTCAAGAGTTGCTTTTCACTTTGTCCTTCAACCTTGATAATGCCAACTTCCGGCAGATTAATGGTGCCATCAATGCCAACGGTGAACTCCTTATTTAGCGTTGACTCGCCGGGTAGGGCAATATGTATTTGGTCTCCTAATTGAATATGGTAGCTTTGTGCTGCATATGCCGTTGAGACCATAAAAAGCAATAATAATGTGATTAGATATCTAGCCATGATCAAATCTCCTTATTGTGGCTTCTTTGTTGTTTCGATTAATTCGATAGTGACTCGACGGTTAACCAGACGAGTCTCCGGTTGGTTACCTGCAATTAATGGTTCATTGCTTCCCAGCGCTGCGACATCGATTCTATCTTTCGCTATTCCCATGATTTGAATGTAACGACTCACTTGGTTGGCGCGCCGCTGGGAGAGTTTCAAATTGTCTTTATCATTGCCTGTCTTATCGGCGTGTCCGGTAATAAGTAGGCGATAACCAACTGCTTTACTTAACAGTTCCACCGCTTTGCCCAAGCGAACGACGAATTTGGGGTTAAGGGAGCTGGAACCGACCGCAAACTGATTATCAATATTCAACAAGGTTGATATTTTTTTTCCGATTTCTCCTGGTGCATTTAAAGGCGGCGTCTTTGGTAAAGCACAGGCTTTGTGTTGATTAACATAATGCAGCTGGCGCTCTAAGCGATTGAGCAGCCGACGTTGAATGATAATGTCGTTGGCTGCATCAAAAAGTAATCCCCCTTGTAGTTCGTTGCCAATTCTAACTTCCCTTGTTTTCGCTTGGACCACGGTGGCCGGGAAACACAGTTCGGCACCTTCTAGCACTAATATATCTAGGTGTTGTGTTAACAAGGTATAGTCAAATCGCAAGCCATGTTCCTGACCAAGCGGTTGATCAGCTTCAACAATATAACGCTCTTGATAATTATCGTTAAGAGTCCGAGCCCCTTTGAAACTGGTACAACCCTGAATCATTGCCAAGCAAATAATATTCACCGTAAGGGTAGCGGCCTTCATGACTTTGCCTGCTGAACTAAGTTTGCTGAGTGTTTGTCTTCTTCAGACCAGCTAACAGACATGGTGCTATGAATACGGAGCATTTTTATCAGCGTTTTCGGTTGGCCATGAATGCCGATAAGCGAAAGCGAATTGCCGCGATTTCTCATGCGTTTATAGAGAAACACGATGGCGCCGATCCCTGATGAATCGATCAGGTCAACATGATGAAGGTCGAGCACGATTTGGGAGGCTTGCGCTTGTTCTAAATGTGCAAATTCCTGTTGATGGCTTTTAACCCCTTGCGCATCCATGTGACCAAAGAAAGTTACCACTAATTCGCTATCTTGAGTTACGTGAGTTTGTAAATTCATAATAATTACCTTCATAGTGATTGGAACTATTAAGGTAATTGCAGATATCAGGCCAATGTAATAATTATATGGTTTTGTATTATTTATCAGGTGGATAGGCTTGTTTGTTTTGGTGCTGGCCTTGTTTGTCTACCCACCCTGGGGGGCTTGTTTCTATTTTGCAATGCAAGATAGGATCACTGGCCTCGCCCAGTAATCATGACTAGCACTGTCTTAATCATGATATAGATGTCCATCATTAACCACTGACGAGGCATATATAGTGCTAACGCATAACTATGGTCATAGCCAACCTTAGCCCTGACATCTTCGATACAGGTATCATAGCCTTGATTGACTTGAGCCAAGCCAGTAATCCCCGGTTGTACTAAAAACGTTCTTTCGCAAAAGTAGGGGATCTCACTCTCTAGCCGTTGATAAAACTCTGGGCGCTCAGGTCTTGGTCCGACTAACGACATGTCTCCGCGTAATACATTGATAAGCTGTGGTAACTCATCTAATCGACTTTTCCTTAAAAAATTGCCGACTTTGGTGATGCGGGAATCGCTAGCTGTGGCTAGTACCGCACCACTGTGCTTTTCTGCATCCACAACCATGGTTCTGAATTTGTACATGGTAAAGAATTTGATAAATCGGTCACTGGCCAAGCCAATGCGTTGTTGAGAAAAAAGAATCGGCCCAGGGGAGTCTAATTTCACTGCAATTGCAGAGAGAATAAGTAGTGGAAAACACACGAGCAGTAAAGTGCTTGAGATCACCACGTCGATGACTCGTTTAAAAAATCTAATTTTTGGGTTAATGGTGTGCATGACGATATCTCCTTAATCGGGGGCGCTGTTAATGGCTACATTTACCGAAACAAACGTACTGGATACAGCCCATGAGATTGGCAGCGTAACCGGTAACTAAATAGTAAATTGATTGCCATATCTTATTAGGGTGGCGTGGCTGAATGAGGCCAAAAAGGATAACGGAACAGTAAATTATGGTTTGAACCAACGCAGCAAGCATAAAAAATACCCCCGTGTCAGTCAGTAGTACGCTACCTAGCCAAGCCCAAATAAGCGTAATTGGCATAAACACGCGCAATGCTTTGCCGGAAGCAAAACTAAACGCCACCCCTTTATACCTGGGCATCAACATCGATTTAAAGCGGATTAATTGCTGAAGGTTGCCTGCTGCAATACGGCGCCTGCGATGAAGATCCATTTTTGCTGTCGCCTGCTCTAGCTCTATCGCATTGATGGTTTCAAGATAAATCGCACGATAGCCTTGCTCTACTACTGCCATTGCAATGACAAAGTCATCATTGATAGTGTTGGCCGGTAGCGGCAGGAATAGTTCTCGGCGGATTAAGTAAAACGCACCATGGGCGCCAATAACAGAGCTTAATTGAGCCTCTCGTTGCTTAAGGTCACTTTGATATTTCCAATAAGAGGCTTCGCCGTCAGACCCTGGGTTGGCTAATAGATAATGCCCAGTGATTAGGCCAACATCCTGCTTTTTAAATGCTTTGTTTGCTTGGAGCAATGCATCAATTGAAATAAGCGCAGAAACATCGCTCATTGCAATAATTTCTTGATTTAGGTGGGGAATAATGTCGTTAATCACTGCGACTTTCCCTCTGTTTTTTGCGAACTCGACAATCTCAATGTTAAGTTGAGAGGCACCAATTTCAGCTGCGGTGTTACGTGCAATCTGGGCTGTGTCATCACGACAACCATCACAAGCAATAATGACCTTTAATTGGCTGCTTGGGTAATCCAAAATCGCCAAATTACGTATTTTCTCTGCGATATATTGCTGCTCGTTATAGGCTGGGATCACCACAGCAATGCTTGCATACTTGACGTTATTACTAGACGTTGACTTAGTGTTTCCTTGTTTAGTTGCTGTTTGCTCTGATGCCGGTAGCGTAATTAGCTTTTTAAGCAACAATGGGTAGCCCACATGATGATAGATAATAAGTAACATGCAGATAATGGTTATTGTGGTTAGCATAATACACTCCTGTGCGTTTAGCTTTGTGCGTAAATTAGTTTCGAGTAGGCTTTTGCCATGCCTTTTACATTCCTGTGCATTGAAATGAATTGCCGTGGGCAAGTTACCCGGTGCCGGGACAGCATAATGTCAATTGCTTTAACTATTTGTTCAACACTGTCACGCTTAACCAGTAGACCTGTTGTATGACAAAGAGCCTCAGTCGAGCCACCAACATCGCTGATTAATACCGGGATACCGCAAGCTTGGGCCTCCATTGGCGACAGAGGCAGACCTTCGCAGCGCGATGGAAAGCAAAAAAGATCGAGAGATTGATAAAAGCGTGTCATGTCATCAAGCGGGCCTAAGAAGTGAATCTGCTGTTCAATATTCAAATCAATGGCTTGTTGCTTCAGTGCTCTTTCACAGCTACCACTTCCTGCGATAGCAAGGTGGACGCTGGATGAAAAGTGAGCCATCGCGCTAATCAAAAGATCTTGTCCCTTAACAGACTCTAATCGGCCGGCATTGCCAAGAAGGATGACTCCTGTTGGCAAGTTAAACTGCTTGCGCGCATGATTCCTGCTGCCAGGAGTAAACTTTTCAACATCAATACCGTTATGAATAAGTTGAATGTCTTGGCGATTTAGGTAGCTCTCCGCTTTTTGTACGACCGCCTGAGCGTCTGCGACAACAATGGGTTTTAGTAGGGCGAGCAATAGCTTCTGTAGATATCTGCGTTTAAGGTTACTGAGATGCCAGGCATCATGCTCCGTATGAACGTGTTTAGAGATATTGGCCAACTTGGCGGCGATACCACCATATAACATCGGGCCAATATGATGGCTATGAACTGCACTAACCTTTAGGCTTTTAAATAATCGGCGTAATTTCATGATGAGAGACCACTGGAAGCCCGGCGCTTTGTCAAGAAAGACCAAATGGTCGCTGACTTTCTCTAGCATCGGCCACTGTTCAATGGCTTGTTGTTTAGTGCCCTCGAGGCTAATGACAACTGTTTGAAATGGTTGGTGTTTCAGCAAGTCTAATACCATTATCTCGATGCCGCCTGGCTTTAGATGCTGGACAATTTGAGCTACAACTATTTTATCGTGTTTGGACATGTTCACGCTCCTAGCTAAGAGGGGGAATACGGCTAATGACAGGGACCGACGACAGCAATTCAAGATGATCCCGACGAAAGATTCTGTTATCTGTTAATGCGATGAGGGTGGCCAATCCTCCTCCAAGTAGCAATCCGGCGATTAGTCCGCACAGCACATATACCATGAGCGGGAAATTGCTTGGAGCAACTGGTGTGTACGGAATATCGATGATCTTAACTCGTTTATTTTGTTCAAAACTTCCCAGTGCTCTAGTCATTCTCGCCATTTCGTAGCGATGCAATAACTCTTCATACAATTCCTGTTTCACATTTAGATTACGCTCAAGTTTTGCGATTTGCTGTTCATCGGCGCCAATGCCCACCGCTGCTTGCTCAAATTTGCTAATCATGGTGGTTAATGAATTTATTTCCTCGGTTAGGAAATCTAACTTGCTCCGTGCTTCTTGAAGGCGCTCTAGTTGCGTGATGAGTAATGGTTGAGAAGAGCTGCCTTTAACGGCCGCCAACGAGCTGGCAATATCCCATAGCTGGGTTGAATTTAGTGAGGTCTGTTTGTGGTTTAACAGCTGTTGACGCTCCAGTTCTAAACTATTTATCTCACGGATCACAGCCTGTACCTTGGAATGTTTATCAGTGTATCTTGCTTTTAAAAGGGCTAAATCTCCGCGTAGCTGAATTATTTTTTCTTCCATCTTGCCGATAATAGGATTGGTTTTGGAAAGCTGAACATTTAAACCTCCAAGGCTTTTTTCAACACCAGATTTTTCAGCTTGCTTTTTTGATAGCTCTAATTTTAATTTGGCGATTCGACTGATGTTCGCACTGTGTAGTTGTGGCAGGTTGCGAGCGCGTGAATCTTTAAAGTCCGCGAGTGCCTGCTCTGCTTGCTCAAGCTCGCGGTGGCGTTGCTTCAAGTACTTTTCGAGAAATAGCGCCGAGTCTTTCATGCTGGAACGTTCAGGTGCTAGTAGCTGTTCGATAAAGTAAGTACTAACTGTTTCAAGCATTTTCTTCATGCCTTCAGGTGACGAGGCTGTGTAATCTATACGAATAAGGTCTTTGCCCGCCATTCTCATTGACAGTGCCGATGATAGCTTGGCTATTGTTGACTCGTAATCGCTAGGTGAGGTGTCATCATCTATCATTTGATGCTCACGTGCTACAGCACCTAAAATGTGACGGGAATGGAGCAAGGTTTGTAGTGCTTCCAAGCGCTCCTTTAGCATCGACGAAACAGCGAAATCTTCTAAAAAAGGGTTCATCTTCGCTGTTTCTTGAATCAGCATGCTGGTGTGAGACTGGTAATGTCTCGCCGTGGTCAACCCTATCACCAACCCGACAAGTGGCAGCACTAAAAGCGGTGTGATGATTAAATATCTACGGCGCCATGCTGCCGTTAATAGGTAAAGGGTTTGATAAGATAAATCGTTCATAAGCGGTCCATAAAGCGAGCAACCTTATCGGCGCGCACTTGCCAAGAGTCACAGGCAACAGACTGACGTTTTAATTGATCTGTGTGCTTTGTGTTACTCGCTTTCTTTAATGCCAACACCATTTCGCTGGCACCATCCACCACATCAATGAATTGTAAGTACGGTGATAGCGCAGGAAACTTAGTACTAATAATCGGACGCCCAGCCGCCAGGTATTCACGTAATTTAAATGGGTTACATGCTTCTATTTGGCGATTATGTAGAAACGGTAGTAAAGATGCGGTCCAATGCTGACTATATTTGGGGAGCTGGTGGTGTGGGCGTGGCCCTAGAAAATGGACATTGTGATGGCGACGTAACAGGCTCACATCAACAGATATTTCACCAATAAAGACAAAATTCCAGTGGGGCAATCGTGAAATGATTTCATCGAGTAATGCTAAATCGAGCCAGGCGGAGATACTGCCATAGTAACCTGCCGTTGGTCGACCATTGTTAGGTAAGTCCGGTGCCGGGTTTGTTGGGGTTGCGAAAAGTTTAAAGTCAACTCCATGTTCGATGGTGATAGTGTTTCGGCGGTTAAACTTGGCTGTTAACACTTTACTCGATGTGAGAACCAAGTCGGCATCATTGGCTAATTGCTTTTCCCGGCTAACAACCGTCTCATGATCAACTCCTTGCAGGGCACTAAAGTCATCGCAGCAGTAATAGACCACCGCAGATTCTCCCAGTTTACCAACAACATCCACCGCGGTTGGTAATGAGATCCATAGAATAGGGTTAACTAGCATCGTTTGTTTGATAACTCTGCGTATTTGATAGCTTAGTAATGCTGCTGCAATATAGCGTGAGAAAAAGCCAACTGGTGCTGGTATTGTCTTTGGGTTTATTACCGTAAATCTATCGCTACTATCAGCCATCTTTGGAGCCTTTTGAGCGCCAACAGCTAATATTTTATCTAGCGCGCGCTTAAGGTCATGTTTACAAAGCTTAGGCTGACGCAGGCCAATGGAGTTAACCCAAATAACCTGGCGGGTCTTAGATAAGTGCTTGATTAACTGTTGGGTGCTGCTGGGTAATCCTCCCCAATCTTCACCAAAAACAATAAGGTCTCTATGCATCACTGAATTATTCATTACTCTAGCTCCTTAATTACCTTGGCAGGAACGCCCGCTGCCAAAACGCCAGGAGGAATGTCCTTGGTCACCACACTTGATGCCGCGATGATGCTCCCTTTACCAATAGTGACACCGGCCATGACGGATACCCCTGTTGCGAGCCAAACGTCATCTTCTAGTACAATGTCCCCGACTTGGTCATCGGTTTCAGGTAGCCCTTGGGCGCGGGCCTTTGCTGCGAGCAGGTGGCCAGGATAACCCGCTAGAAACCCTTGTCCTGCGATTCTTACGTTGTTGCCAATAATCACCTGATTACCCACCGCAATGGTGGTCATCCAGCTGATATCTACGTTGTCGCCTACCACAAGCTTTGGCGTGCTTGGATGGCAGGTTCTGCCGGTAATGGTTGTCTGACCGGAAATGCGGCATTGGTTACCAATGCTAATCTCTAGTTTTCCTGCGATAAATGGTAAACCACCATAGAGATATAGGTGATGACCACAGTATTGCGTTTGGCTCTTAAATAATGGGGACCAGTAAAATACGCGCGTTAGGTAACCAACGGTGCCCACGATCAACTGATGGAGGGATAAAAGTAGTTTGTAAGGTAGGTTAGGTAAGGGTAAATCGCCACAACGTAACGCTTTTACGGTGTTAAAAAGCTGTTTAGCCACGGGATTAGGACTGCTTTTTAATCGCTGCTTGGCTTGCTCAATAATGAATATATTCATTGCAAGTTCCTTACTAGTTATTGATTCATTGATTAATAGTTAGCAGAATTGGTGCCAGAGTGTAACTTGTTGTTTTTGTGGTGTTTATCTTCGTGGGCGTGATGCTTTACTGAGTCGTTCTGCAATTTGATTTGCAAAATGCTATTGGTTTTTCACTTTGACCCAGCGAGAGATTGCCAAGATTAATGCGCCTAAAATATAGATTGGCCAAGTAAACCCTTGGGTCAGGAAAGTCCCCGCAACAACGGTGCCGATAAGTCCAGCGAAGACTGCGTTAGCACTTGCCATGATGGCTGCTGGTGGCGTGGACATTTGGTTAAGTTGTGCAATGCTAGATAGTGCCATGCGCAGCAACATGACTATCATGACTAAAAAGACGATCAAACCGAGAAAACCTGTTTCCGCCAGCACACCAAACCAGGTGCTGTGAACAGCATGGTTTAGTCCATCCCAATGCGGGCTATAAAAAAAATAGTTAGAATAAAAGTTATTTACACCGACACCGGTAAAGGGGTTGTGCAGCGCCATTCCCCAAGCGGCCTCCCATGCGTATAACCGGCCCTTGGCTGATTCATCTAATCCCTCTTCAGCCGCACCTCCGGAAGACCTATCTGAGATCCCTGCCACAGCGTACAGAACAACGGCTGCAACAACTGCAAGTGCAATAAATAGGAAACGATTGTTTAGCTTGCGGTAAGTAAACACACCGAATACCGCCATCATACCAAGTAGCCCCCCGCGGCTTTGTGTTGCGATTACGGCAAAAAATAATATCGGGACACTGATAAGGCCAAGCCAACGTTGCCAGCGCCCAATCTGTGGCGTGGTGATAAGGCTTACCGCGAAAGCAGCTGGAAACATTAAAACCAAGGCAAGATCATTTGGATCACCAAGCAGTGACCCCAAAGCGCGCCCTATGGTTACTCTGGTTCCTTCAACTAAACCAATACCGTTGAGTTTGTTGCTAATGGCGACTAATCCGACGAATACGCCTGAAACTGTCAGCATAGTGGAGGCCAACGAAAAGTCTTTGTAGGTTCTCGTTAACCACGTAATGGCGTAGGTCATTAACGCAATTTTCCAGTAGATTCCTTTGAAATAATCAATGGCTACTCCCCTGTTGCTTGCCATAAATACTCCAAGGATCACCAAGACAAAGAAGAAAGTAATGACAGACAATTCTCTATTCCACCATAATTTGACTTTTTGGGTTAAGCCAATGTGCCAAATTAGCCCAACGATAGAGGCCAGTGAAAGCATCAAGGGGATCTTCAATGAATATAGCGCAGGGAAGACTTCGTGAATACGATAAAAGGAGAATATGACAAACAACAGTACCATCCAAAAGGGGAGCGCCAGGACCAGCACGATAGCAATAGGAATGATGGCGATGACTAAGGCCAAAACAGGGTGGGGCAACCACCACCAAACCACACTGATTAAGGTGCAACTAAAGAGTGCCATCAGTAAATAGTGTGGATTGCTGGTGCGATAGGTATTCATTGGCTTAACCGAAAGACTTGCTCAATGAAAATAAATCCTGCTTGACGGTTGCCGCCATCGCAGCCAGTAGTAACCCCATCGATAATAACCATCCACTCCAGTTGATCGGAATAAATTGGCTTATCGAAATCAAACCCAGGCATAGCGCAAAAGCAATGGTAATTCGTAACAGGTCATAAGGCAGTGGCAAATTTCGTTGGCTAGCGATGTAAAACAACGCAGCCTTTGAAAAATAGGCAAGGTTTAATGCAACCACAACGGCCCATATGCCCCATTGTGATATCCCAGCCCACATAATAGAAACGCCAATCGCTGCACACACAATATTGATAATAAGTTGCTGGTAAGTTGAAGTACCGCAGAAGCAGCCAATATTGACTAATTCAGAAATTTCTTTAAATGCCATCGCAAGTACCAGCCACAATACATATTGCATGGCCTCATGGTAATCGCTTGGTAGCAGTAAATGGATTAAAAATGGAGAAATGAAAGAAACTAGCACAGCGATGGCCATCACCACGATAATGCCGATCATAATATAATGTGCTGCTCGATCGGCGCCCTGGGTTTGCTTTAGTACGGCAAACCTTTTTGGTAGCCACCACATGCCAAATGGTTGAACCAATAGCACAGTGGCTAAGGCAAACTTAGCAGCTACACCATAGATAGCCACATCTGTTAATGAGCCCATATCTGCTAGCAACCAGCGATCAAAACCGGCCAACGAAAATGCGATAAAGCCACTACCAACAATAGGTAAGCTGTAACATAGATAGTGAACGGTTCGGTTTAACTTAAACCATATGCCGACTTCTTTTAGCATCATGACGGTTAATACTAGCGCCTGTGCCCCTGCGGCAATTAAACAAGCTGATAGCACGCCAGTCACTTCAAAATTCAGTCGTAAAAAAATGATGATTAATAGGGCTTGGGCAAAGGTTCTTAGGCTTGTAGCAAAGAAGAACAGTTTGACTCGCTCTTGCATTCTAAACCAGGCCAGAGGAATGGCTATTGCCCCCTCCATCGAGATAATCACAAATACGAGGCGTAATTGCAGTACCGAAATATCAACTGAGGTGGCGGTAATTAGTTTTGGGGCTAAGAGCCATCCAATTGTCGCAGCGATAAACCCGGTCAACAGGGCAAGGATTAATATGTTGGCAGCGCATTGTTTTTTTTGGATTGTGTCAGGAGCGGTTGCAGCATATCTAAACAGTGTGTTTTCCATACCCAATCCAACCAAGATACTACATACAATACCAATGCTGGTTAATAACTCTAATTGGCCAAACTGCTCCGGGCGTAGGTAAAATGCGGTTATGGGGAGCATAATCAATGAAATGCTTTTCATTAACGCGATGCTAAGGCCATAAACAATTGTATGCTTGATTGCTGGAGGTACGAGGGACTTAAGTCTATTGAGCATTGGTTTTCTCCTTGTAAAGTGGGGCTAGCATAGTCAGCACAACACGTTGAGCTGGTGCATATT
The DNA here is from genome assembly GCA_937139475.1 of uncultured Gammaproteobacteria bacterium. Lineage (GTDB taxonomy): Bacteria > Pseudomonadota > Gammaproteobacteria > Enterobacterales > Psychrobiaceae > Psychrobium. The sequence continues at coordinate 22,014 of CAKZQF010000020.1, forward strand.
GCTGTGTCGCGCGATAGCGACTGGCTATCGCTTGCGCATTGCGGCCTATTTTCTTTATCTGTCCGATGTTATCGCCTAGTTCAGTAAGCTTATTGGCGAGGTCAAAAGCATTTCCTTGTTGATACTTGATGCAACTAACATCATGTTGTAACTGTTGGGCCCAATAGGCGTTGTCATCAGGGATAACAATGCAATGCCCCGCCGCCATTGCTTCAAGAATTGATAGTCCGAAAGGTTCTTTGATGCTGGTGGAGACAAAAATATTGCAATTGGCTCGGATGCTGTCGAGATGCGGTGGTTTCTCATGCCAGATAATGTTGTTTAGTTGAATAGGCGCATGTGATATTTGCTGCTTGGTGGATTGGGGCCTGATAAAGCAAATCTCAGTATTAGGGCGCTGTTCCTCGGCAATAGTGGCCATCGCTTGAATGAAGAGGTCCAAGCCTTTCCATTTTAATAGGGAGGCAGCCCACATTATTTTTGGTGCGCGGTACTGGCATTGACTTGGCCAGGAAGTATCAGACAACCCATTATTGAGTTCTAAAAAGCGATCTCCATTAACAAAGGTTGCTATTTGCTGTTGGCTCAGTAATTTTTGTAGGCAACATTTTATTGATGGTAATGTGCTCTTAAGATAAAAAATACATTTTGCTCTTACAAGGCAGCGGGCAATTGTGTTTGAGCAGGCAACTGGGCCATGCACCAATTGAATGATTGAGTAACCGAGAAGGAATTGCAGCAAGTAAAGTGAAAGGTCGACACCAGGGCCGGACGCCCCTAAGGCAACATCAATTTTTCCGTATTGCCATCTTGCAGCAATAATACTTATCGCCAAAACAAGGTGACGTAAAAAGTAGCTAACACCCTGTTCCTTATCAGCGAGAATTGGTAATTCAATGAGCGTTGCAAACTGATAGCCTCTTAAAGACCAACTCGATTTGTCGTTGGTAATAATGGTGACCGTCAATTGCTCTGAACCTAGGGAAGCGAGCAGGTTATCTGTTGCGATTTTTGAGCCACCACAATAAGCGATTGGGTCAATGACGACCATATGGCGTGTATTCATTTCATTTCCCTTTGACTAAATCTGCGAATCAATGTCTGTTGATTAAGCTTTTTATAGATAAAGTTAATAACGCTGTTAAAGAGTGGTTTGAAAGACCAATGGCACCACCAAGTCAATTGGTAGCCGGTTGTGTTAATCATTTTTAAATAGCAGGACTCAAAACATTCAACATTTTTTTCGATGAGAAATAGTTGTTCAATCCGTTGTTTAGCGGCGCGACCGAGTTGACGTCTAAAATGTGGTTGCTGATAAAGTAATTCGATCGCTTGTGCAGTATTTACAGGTGATTCAGGGGGGACCAATAGCCCAGTTTTATTACGTAGAACAACTTCAGGAATGCCGCCGACATCAGGCGCTATTACGGGCAACTCACTCAAGCCCGCTTCTGCCAGAACCAAACCAAAGACCTCCTCTCTTGCGCCTGAGAGGAATATGTCCACGCCACCCCGTAGCAAACTAGCGAGGTCATCACGCTCTCCTAATAAAAAAACATGCCTGGTAAGTGATAATTCATTAATTTGGCTTTCTAGCAGTGGCTTACAAGGGCCATCTCCAACAATGATTAATTTAGCCGGAATTAATTTCTTCCGAACCTGTGCCAGTGCATCAATCAATACATCCATGCCTTTTCTATCGATTAGCGAACCTGCCGCGCAAAGGACAAAATCGCTCGCAGTGAGCTTAAGCAGTGCTTTGACGTTGATTTTACTGTTGGCTTCTAGTCGCTTCTTATCGATACCATTTGCGATGACTTTGATTCGCGAACTATCAACACCTTCGTTAGCGTATTGCATTGCCACGGGGTTGCTCACTGCGATTAACTGCGAAACATGATGCAAGCCAAGCGTGATCCGATCTCGCAGTGGGTAGCGACAATGCAGATGCGCTAGTAGTGGTAACCTTTTTTGTCTTGCAACGATATTGAGCCATTGGCATGGCGCACCACTATTACTGTGAATGATTTGAATCGCATATTGGTCAACTAACTTTTCGCCTTGCTTAATAAGCTTGAGGTAACCAACCACATCAAACACTGGTGAGCGCCAGCCCAAAAGCAAAGGAAATGGCTGGCAAACTACATTAACGCCAAGCCTTTTTACGGCGCTGGCCATAATGTCGCTGTTGCACCAAACCACCGCAGTAAATTTGTCTGGATCTAGATGTGACAGCAGGTCGAGCAGGCAACGCTCGCTTCCTCGAATCCAATCACTGCCATAGTGAACAAAGAGAATAGGGATTCTATGATTGGTTGAAATCATGAGAATGCTCCTTAAATTGTGGTAGGTATTTAGGTAGCAACTGCTGATGGGGGAGACTATTTTTGATTAATGCCTGGTTGTAGCAGTCGACCACATCAGGTACGACGGTGACATCACTAAATTTATTAACAATGCGTTTTCTGGCGCGGCGGGAAAGAGAGAATTTTCTTTTTAATGAATAGCTTAACCATTGAGATATGGCATAGCGCAGGCTTTTTATATCACCGGCTTGAGCAAGCCAGCCATTACAGTCGTTGATCAGTTGGTTCAGGGAACCGACATTGTAAGCGCAAACAGGAATACCATGGGCCATCGCCTCGAGCGCAGCCATCGGCAGCCCCTCATTTCTTGAAGGCATCACTAATAGGCCAATATTTTGCCATTGTTGCGCCATATTGGCTTGATGGCCGTGGAAGATGACATTATCACCGGCTTTTTTCTCAAGTTGTTCACGCATAGGCCCGTCACCGTAAACATGAAATAATCGCTGTTTAAAGCATGAAGATAGCTCGATAAATGAATCAGGGCCCTTTTCATAACTTAGGCGACCGACGAAAGCGATTTGATTACCAGGAAAACGTTGTTGTTCAACGGAGACAAAATTGTTGAGTACGGTGCACTGGTGCGTTAACCGAGCGCTTATTTGATTGCTTACTGCGATGAGCGAATGGGACAGTACTGAGCTTAGCCTATCAAAAAAGTCATAAACAGCCAGCTTGCCACTGACACATTCCCCCGCATGAAAAGTGCTGACCAAAGTTCGCGCGGTTAATACGCCTGCAACACGCCCATAAATACCTGCTTTGTAGCCGTGAGTGTGCACTAGGGTGGGACTTTCAATAAATAATGCTTTAATTAATGACAGTAAGCCAAACCTGAGCATCCTAAAGGGGATGTTGTGCTGACGTAACAGTGGTGTGATTGGGTGGTGTCCGTAGTTGGCTAAGAAGATAACTTCAACTTGGATTTGATGTTTTATCAGCCCCTTTGCCAACTCGAGTACATGAGTTTCAATTCCTCCGAAATTACGGCTATCTAATACGAGCCATATTTTTTTGTGCGCCGTCATACTTATCACTCCAATGAAGTTGAGTTCTATTAGAGGTAACAGCAAGCATGGTGCCATAAATAGTTAGTATATTTTTCAATGTGTTAGGTTGTGAATTTTTATTTTATTATTTTCCCTTTTGAATTGGCATTGCAAATTGCAATTATCGGTTTGCAATCTAAAAGTGTCATATCATTAAGGTAAATACATTGCTCCTGTTTAGGAAATAAATATTGCACTCAAAAGGGAAAACGTTTACATTTTGACGTGCTGTGATCAATTAAAGTGCAGTGAGGGCTAATTTTCATAGCTGACGCCAAGGTTACTAACAAAAATAATTAGAATGAAGTGGAGTGCTTTATGAGTTTATCAACACTAGACATAGTCGTCTTTGTGTCTTATGTGGTGGCATTAATAGCCATTGCTTATTTGGTTTCTCGCGAGAAAAAGGGTCATGAAAAAGATTCAAAAGACTATTTTTTAGCGGGGAATAGCTTACCTTGGTGGGCCATTGGTGCATCGCTAATTGCGGCCAATATTTCGGCTGAACAAATTATTGGTATGTCTGGCTCCGGCTATAAAATTGGCCTTGCCATCGCATCTTACGAATGGATGGCGGCGATTACGCTGATTATTGTTGGTAAATATTTCCTGCCTATCTTCCTTGAACGAAAAATCTACACCATGCCACAGTTCTTAGAGCAGCGCTTTGATCATCGTGTACGGACTATTATGGCGGTGTTTTGGTTAGGAGTTTATGTCTTTGTAAACTTGACCGCTATTCTATGGCTAGGGGCGCTAGCGATTAACACCATCACCGGTGTTGATATGATGTATGGCATGATTTTCCTTGGCTTGTTTTCTGTGGCTTACTCGTTATATGGCGGGCTTAAAGCTGTTGCATTCACTGACATTATCCAAGTGGTACTGTTAATCTTTGGTGGCTTGTTTTTATCTTATATCGCTTTGGATTTAATTGGCCAAGGTCAAGGTGCGATACAAGGGTTTAAATCGCTAATGGATCAGGCGCCAAGTAAATTTGATATGATTTTAACTGAAGATAATCCTTATTATGTTGATTTGCCGGGCTTGTCAGTACTTGTTGGCGGCATGTGGATAATGAACTTATCTTACTGGGGCTTTAACCAATATATCATTCAACGTACCTTAGCGGCGAAAGACGTTGGCGAAGCACAAAAGGGCATTGTGTTTGCTGCCTTCTTAAAGCTACTAATGCCAATTATTGTTGTTGTCCCTGGTATCGCTGCTGTGCTGTTGTTACCCGACTTGGGACGAGCGGATCAGGCGTACCCTGAGCTAATGAACTTGATGCCGAGTGGACTTAAAGGGTTAGTCTTTGCGGCGTTGGTCGCTGCTATCGTGTCTTCGCTTGCCTCAATGACCAACAGTGTCGCGACAATATTCACTATGGATCTTTACAAAAATGATAACAAACCGCGTAGTGAAGAGCACTATGTAAAAATCGGTCGTATCGTTAGTTTTACTGCGCTGTTAATCGCAATGTTAGTCGCTAAGCCATTGCTGGGCCAGTTTGATCAAGCCTTTCAGTACGTACAAGAATTCACCGGTTTCTTCACTCCTGGTATTGTTGCGCTGTTCTTACTTGGCATGTTTTGGAAAAAAACAACGGCCAACGGTGGCCTTTCTGCCGCGCTTGGATCGGCGGTGTTATCTTTTGTATTCTGGATGTTTTGGCCAGAGTTACCCTTTATGGACCGCGTTGGGTTAGTGTTCGTGCTATGTATGCTGCTGGCGATTGTCGTCTCAGCTATCGAGAACAAAGGGCATCATGAAAATGCGGTTGATTTAAATGGGATCACATTCTCAACCAGTAGCAGCTTTAATTACGCTGGCGTTGCAATTTCGTTGATTCTCATTGGTTTTTACACCACGTGGTGGTAGGGGCAAACCAAGGAGCTGCGTTATAGAGCTTGATTAGCTCAGCCATCGCCAGCTAAAAAATTAACAGCATCTTAAGCGGGGAGTTTCCCCGCTTTTTGTTGGTCACTGCACCATTAATAACAAGCGTTCTGTGTTAGTTATCAGTGAAGTAACTATCGAGTGCAATTAACACGTCGTGGCGAGAGATAATACCGAGTAACACGTTGTTCTCATCGACAACCGGATAGACTTTGGGCTTGTTTTGAGTCATTGTCTTAGCCACATCGATAATCGAATCATCGGGCCGAACCGTTAATACATCGCTGCGCATTTTATCTGCAACAACTGTGTGAGATTCGCCAAGATAAGTTGATTCAACCATGCACGATAGACAATCCTGTTCGGACAAGAAACCGATAACATGCTTGTCATCGTCTAACACTGGGCCACCGATTTGGGGCCTTTCAATAAATCGCTCAACGGCAGCTTCTATTGTCATGTTAGCTAGGAAGGTGGCAGGCTGATGGGACATAGAGCTGGAAACTTTAAGAGACTTCATCATTAGAACATCCTCTTTTTTGGATACCTTAGCTTATAGCATAGTCATCTTTGTGGGAAAAAGTGCTAAGTTTTTGCATTAAAAACAAACAAATTGATCAACACACTGGTTGAGAGGAGGGGATATTCGCTGGAGTTGTGTTAAAGAAAATAAAAAGGCCACTGAATAATGATTCAATGGCCTTGCTCGTTAGCGCTAAAAAACAATAACTATCTAGCTAATTTATAACGCTTCAATAGTCGCTTGTTGCTCTTTCAACTTAGCAACGGTGGCTTCCATCTCGCTTAGCTTTTCACGCTCTTTAGCAATGACATCGGCTGGCGCTTTGCTAACAAAACGTTCGTTCGATAGTTTGCCAGAAGTACGCGCCAAGTCTTTACCAATTTTGTCCAACGCTTTATTAATACGCGTTAACTCTGCATCTTTATCGATTAGGCCTGCCATTGGAATTAGAATTTCCATTTGGCCAACCAGTGCTGTTGCAGATGCCGGGGCTTGCTCATCAGCGCCAAGTGCTGTGAAGCTTTCAATTTTGGCCAAGGCTTGTAAAAACGCCTGATTGTCATCTAAACGGCGCTGATCGATGTCACTCACGTTCTTAAGCAACACGTTAAGTGGTTTGTTAGGACTAATATCCATCTCACCACGAATGTTACGAATACCAACGATAAATTCTTTAACCCACTCTAAGTCATTTAGTGCGGTTTCATCCATTAACGCAGAATCTGCTTTAGGGAATGGCTGTGCCATGATGGTTTCACCATTAACGCCAGCAAGTGGTGCGACACGTTGCCAAATTTCTTCGGTAATGTATGGCATCAATGGGTGTAGTAAACGCAGGGTTGTTTCTAACACTTGTGCCAGTGTCTTACGCGTTCCTTTTTGTTGCGCATCAGTGCCTTTGAATAGTACTGGCTTGGTTAGCTCTAAGTACCAGCCACAGAACTGATTCCAAGTGAATTCGTAAATGCACTGCGCTGCCAAATCGAAACGGTAAGTGTCTAGATGACTGCGGTATTGTGTAGTTACTTGTTGTAGCTTGGCTTGAATCCAACGATCTGCAAGACTAAATTCGTGATCATCACCTGATAAGAATTCTTTCTCTTCGGTGTGCATCAGTACGTAACGGCTACCGTTCCATAACTTGTTACAGAAGTTGCGGTTACCTTCAACGCGGTCTAAATCAAAGCTGATTTCACGATTAGCTGAAGCCAGTGATGCGAAGGTGAAACGCAATGCATCGGTACCGTAAGAATCGATTCCTTCTGGGAACTGATTGCGGGTAGCCTTCTCAATCTTCTTCGCCATTTGTGGCTGCATCATGCCTTTGGTACGCTTTGATACTAAGTCTTCAATACTTATGCCATCGAGTAAATCGATAGGATCAAGTACGTTACCTTTTGATTTAGACATCTTGTTGCCATGCTCATCGCAAATAAGGCCGGTGATGTAAATTTCTTTAAACGGGACTTTGCCAGTAAATTTCTTAGTCATCATGATCATACGGGCAACCCAGAAGAAAATGATGTCAAAACCGGTAACTAATACAGAGCTTGGCACAAAGGTTTCTAAATCTTGTGTTTTCTCTGGCCAGCCCATGGTAGCAAAAGGCCATAGCGCTGATGAGAACCATGTGTCTAACACATCTTCGTCTTGGCGAAGCTTAACGTCTTCACCAAGGTTATTTTTAGCGCGAACATCGCTTTCGTCACGACCTACATAGAAGTTGTCATGCTCGTCATACCATGCCGGAATACGATGGCCCCACCACAATTGACGTGAAATACACCAATCTTGAATGTTGTCCATCCAGTTGTAGTAAGTTTTGTCCCAGTTTTCTGGTACAAACTTTATCTCACCACTGCGTACGGCTTCAATGGCTGGCTCGGCTAATGGCGCCGCTTTTACATACCATTGGTCTGTTAACAATGGCTCGATAACCGCATTGGTACGATCGCCACGTGGCACCATTAATTTGTGTGGTTTAATGTCGACTAACAGGCCAAGCTCGTCTAAATCACTAACGATTTGCTTACGTGCGTCAAAACGGTCCATGCCACGGTATTGCTCAGGGCACTCGATGTTCATGGTCGCTTCTTTGGTTAAAATGTTGATTAGTGGTAGGTCGTGGCGCTTACCCATTTCATAATCATTAAAATCATGTGCTGGGGTGATTTTCACACAACCTGTGCCAAAGTCTTGCTCAACGTAGTCATCACCAATAATCGGAATTAAACGGCCAGTAAGTGGCAGCTTGATTTCTTTACCAATTAAATGTGCATAACGCTCATCTTCAGGATGAACAGCTACTGCACTATCGCCAAGCATAGTTTCTGGACGAGTTGTTGCAACAATTAGCGCACCAGAACCATCAGCTAATGGGTAGCTCATGTGCCACATATTGCCTTGCTCTTCGGTGTTAACTACTTCTAAATCTGATACCGCAGTGTGTAGCTCAGGATCCCAGTTAACTAAGCGCTTGCCACGGTAGATTAAGCCGTCTTCATGCAATGAAATAAAGACTTCTTGCACGGCATTTGATAGATCATCATCCATGGTGAAAGCTTCACGCGACCAGTCGGGAGAGGTACCTAAACGGCGCATCTGACTGGTAATGGTGCCACCAGACTCTTCTTTCCATTCCCAAATCTTCTTAACGAAGTCTTCGCGGCCTAAATCATGGCGTGTTTTGCCTTGCGCGTTTAGCTGGCGTTCAACAACCATCTGGGTTGCGATGCCCGCGTGGTCTGTACCTGGTTGCCACAAGGTATTATCACCGTCCATGCGGTGGTAACGCGTCAAGGCATCCATAATGGTATGTTGGAAGGCGTGTCCCATGTGCAAGCTACCGGTAACATTTGGTGGCGGCAATAAAATACAATAGCTTGGGGCACTTGTGTCACCGCTTGGCTTGAATTGGTCGCTACCTTCCCATTTTTTATAAATGGTCTGTTCGATAGATTGTGGGTTGTAAGTTTTATCCATGGTCAAAATTCTACGTTAGGCGTTTGGGTTAAAGTGAGAAGCAAATTAGTCTTTATGCAACTGGGGGGCGAAGTTTAACACACGGCATTGGTGAAAACGTTCGCGAGCCTGTTGTTTTTGCTCTTCATCGCTTGGAATAAAGTCGATTATTTGGCTAAAGTTTACCGCAAAACTAGGCATCGGGTGACAAAGATTAATCAAAACGTGACGACGCCCTTGTGGCGGCTGATGTCCTATTTCGATTGGCGCGCCATAGTGCGGCCCTTCGCCTTGCAAGTTATGTGGAATAAACTTATTGCTTGGCAACTGCCACATTAATTCATCTATTTGCTCAGCTGTTGCTACATCCATGGTCGCGATGAAAACCCGTTGGCCTTGCTCATAGCAAAGCCCTGCAAGTTCACAGGTTTTTTCGACGACGCTGTCGCTGGATAAATGATAAAAAGTTGCTTGTGCCATATCGTTTAAATATCAAAAGGCAGCGCTATTTAATAATAGCGGCTGCCTTATTTATGGTTACATAACTGCTTATTCTGCAGCTATAGAGTCAGCGCGGTTTAATAAAAACTGCGTTAAAATTGGTACTGGGCGGCCAGTAGCGCCTTTATTGGCGCCGCTGTTCCATGCTGTACCGGCAACATCAAGATGTGCCCATTGGTATTTTTTGGTAAAGCGCGACAAGAAACAAGCAGCAGTAATTGTACCGGCTGCACGGCCACCTAAGTTGGTGAAATCGGCAAATGGACTGCTAAGCTGTTCTTGGTACTCATCCCACATTGGCAGGCGCCATGCGCGATCACTGGATTGCTCACCGGCATTTAATAGCTCATGAGCCAATGGGTTGTGATTACTCATCAAGCCACAAGCATGTTTACCTAGTGCAACAATCACCGCACCAGTTAAGGTTGCTGTATCGATAACTAACTCAGGATCAAAGCGTTCCACATAGGTTAATACATCACATAACACTAAGCGGCCTTCAGCATCAGTGTTTAACACTTCTACTGTTTGACCTGACATGGTGGTTAGGATATCACCCGGGCGGTAAGCATTTGATGATGGCATGTTTTCACAGCCAGCTAAAATACCGATAACATTGATTGGTAGGTCTAAATCAACCAGGGACTTCATGGTGCCAAGTACGCCTGCAGCGCCGCCCATGTCGTATTTCATTTCGTCCATGCCTTCGCCTGGCTTAATTGAAATACCGCCCGAGTCAAAGGTTAAGCCTTTACCTACTAGAACAATTGGCTTGGCATCAGGATCTGCAGCACCTTGATAGTTAATAATGGTCATTTGCGATTCATTGTCACTACCACGACCAACAGCAAGGTATGATTCCATACCAAGCTCTGCCATTTGTTCTTCGCCAATCACTTCAACAGATACCTTATCGCAAGACTCGCCTAATTGGCGAGATTGGCGTGCCAAATAGGCTGGGTTACAGATATTTGGTGGCATGTTGGCAACATCTCGACATAGGCTCATGCCATTAGATACTGCGTTACCGTGGTTAATCGCGCGTTCGCCTACAGGTAATTCGCGGCGTGTTGGTACGTTAAACACGAGCTTACGCAATGGGCGTCTCGTTTCACCTTTCTTGCTTTTTAGGGCATCGAATGTATAAAGGCTGTTATTTGTTGCCTCAACGGCCTGGCGAATCTTCCAATACGTATCGCGGCCTTTAACATGTAGCTCGGTTAAAAAGCACACGGCTTCCATTGAGCCTGTTTCATTTAGCTTGCTAATACTTTTATTGATGATTTGCTTGTATTGACGTTCATCTAATTCACGCTCTTTACCACAGCCTACTAGTAAGATGCGTTCGCTCAATACATTGTCCACATGATGCAATAAGAGTGTTTGGCCTACTTTTCCTTCAAGGTCGCCACGGCGTAATAAGTTACTGATGTAACCATTGCTTATTTTGTCTAGCTGCTCGGCGATAGGTGACAAGCGACGTGGCTCAAACACGCCAACGACGATACAGGCGCTGCGCTGTTTTTCGGGACTGCCACTTTTTACATTAAACTCCATGAGCTCTCCTAGTTCTTAAAGACAAAACTTTATAATTATTAGATAATAGTAAATCGATAGATTTCTATGGCTTTTTTGTCTATTGAGTTTGCGTTAAAACGATCTTGATTTAATTAGTATGCTAACATCCTATCATAGGGCGGCGAAACTAGCTAAAACGGGTAGTTTACCGCAAAAATAGCCTGTTTCCAGTAAAATTATAAGTTTAGTAGTGGATAATTCACTTGATTATATTTAGTTATTTAATAAGAGAAGCGCTTAAGTCACAGCTAGCTGTGCTCTTGGTCTTGATGGCGATATTTCTTAGTCAAAAGTTTGTAAAAATTCTAGCCGGCGCGGTTGATGGCGAGCTTCCTGCCGCCTTAGTCGCCACATTATTAGCACTAAACCTGCCGAAACTAGCTGGGCTAATTTTACCATTGAGTCTATTTCTTGGTATTTTGATGGCCCACTCGCGAATGTATGCTGACAGTGAAATGACGGTAATGCACGCCACTGGCATCAGTGAATGGTATGTCACACGTATTACCTTGATACTCGCCTTTATTATGATGTTAATCTCGGCGCTAAATAGCATTTGGCTTGGTCCATGGGCACAAGAAAAAGAATACCAGGTGATGGAAGCCGCGCAGGCTGATGCTGGTATATCAACCTTAGCCCCGGGACGTTTTCAATATTCGTCGAACAAAAAGGCCGTGATCTATGTTGAGTCAATTAAAGACGGTCAACTTAAGAATGTATTCGTAGCACAGATGCCCGGTACAGATGAAGTTGAGCAGGACTCTAGTGTGGTCATTGCGACGCAGGGTGATGTCATTGAGGAGGTCAGTGGCTCGCAGGAATTAAAGCTAACCCAAGGTAAGCGGTATCAGGGGCAAGCCGGTGTGGCGCAATCTTCTGCGATTGAGTTTGCGAGCTATCAAATGCAGATAAAAGAACAAGAAGTAGAACAGCGCCGCCGCAAGTTAAGCGCTATTCCATTGATGCAATTAATTGAAAATGGTGATGTTGATTCGATGGCTGAAGTCCATTGGCGCCTCGCTATTCCATTGACGATTCCTATGCTAACGCTCATTGCGGTACCGCTAGCGCGCGTTAATCCGCGCCAAGGGAAGTTTGCTAAATTATTCCCTGCAATTATGCTATTCCTTGGCTATTACGTGATGCTGATGGCTGGCCGCAGTGCGCTGGAGGATGAAGTGATCCCAATGAGTGTTGGCTTATGGTGGATCCACATTAGCGCCTTTATATTAGGGTTGGCCCTGTTGATGAAAGAGCGAGAAGTTGGCGTTACCTTTAGAGCGCGCTTCAATAAAAAGAAAGGGGCTAAGGCATGATGAAGATTTTAGATTGGTATGTCGCCAAAGTTATTGCCTCGACCACCGCTTTTTGTTTATTAATCTTAGTCGGTTTAAGTTCGATGCTAAAGTTTGTTGAGCAGTTGAAATCTGTTGGACAGGGCACTTATTCGATGTTTGATGCCGCGACCTTTGTGTTTTTAATGATACCAAGGGATATTGAAATGTTTTTCCCGATGGCTGCGCTGTTAGGGGCACTCATTGGTTTAGGTATGATGGCAAGCAATAGTGAATTGGTTGTTATGCAAGCAGCTGGTATTTCGCGACTTCAAGTTATTTTATCAGTCATGAAAACAGCGATTCCATTAATGATATTGGTGATGATTCTAGGCGAATGGGGGGCTCCCTGGTCAGAGCGAGAAGCCCGAAACCTGCGCACACAAGAAATATCAGGCGGCAGCTTAATTAAGAGTAAGCAAGGGTTGTGGGCCAAAGATGGTGAGCGTTTCGTTCATGTAAGTAAGGTTATCGAAACGGGACTACTAAACCACATCACTATTTATGAGTTTAATGATAAAAACCTAAAGAAAGTTACTAAAGCACAAGTGGCCCGTTTTAAAAACGAACACTGGGTGCTAGAGCAGGTTAATCAAACTGAGTTTAGTGAGCGACAAACAACAGTCACCAATACGCCGATGCAAGATTGGCAGTCTAGCCTCACACCAGACAAACTTGGGGTGGTTACGGTTAAGCCAGAAGCGTTATCTATTCAAGGGTTAACGGACTATCTCGCCTACCTCAAAGCGAATAAACAAGAAACGAGCCGCTATGATTTAGCGCTATGGCGTAAAATAATGCAGCCCTTAACTGTGGCTGTCATGATGCTGCTGGCCTTGTCATTTGTTTTCGGGCCGCTGCGCAGTGTTAGCATGGGAGCTAGGTTAGTGATGGGCGTGATCACAGGATTTGCTTTTCATTTGTCTAACTCGGCATTTGGACCTATTAGTTTGGTCTATCAAATCCCGCCTATCTTTGGCGCGCTGTTACCGAGCTTATTGTTTTTGGCAATAGCCGTTTATTTTCTTAATAAACGTACATAGCTGTTTGCTTTAACCATAAAAAAGGGAACTGATGTTCCCTTTTTTATTGCAAACTAGTATCTGGATTACAGTTGATTCCAGTTTTTAATCTTATTTGCCTCAGGGCTTAACACAACCACTTCTGATCCCGACATGCGGTCTTGCAGGCTCATATTTTCGCTGTCTTTTGACCATAGCCATACATTGCCCAAGCCAAAGAAGCCAGTACATAGACGTATAATTGCTTGAAGTGTAGTGATTGAACGACCGTCCATACGCTGTATCTTAAGCCGCCAAGCACGCATTCCCAGGGTTTGGCCGCCGTGGGTCCAAAACCAAATAAAGAAGAAACAAACAACGGCAATTAGATAGCCGGAATAAATGTTGCTGGTAATTAAACACTGCTGAATGTCTGCCCCATCATCACATACAGTAGGGTTCAGATTTGCTAATACCGCAATCACGATAAAGCCAATGAAATGTGCAACAGCGTAAACCGCCATTCCCACTAAGTAGTCATATAATAAAGCCCCTAAACGGCGCTTAAAGCCAGCGCGAGGGAAATCTGCATGGTTTTCTTGAGTCATTATTTATTTAGCCTTGGAAAAATTGCGCATAGTTTAACAAATAGCGAGTGGTTTGTATTGGGTAAACTAAATCGTTCGTTTTATGGGCAGCTCAAGGGCCGTGGCCGATTAAAATAATCAAAACTGTAAATTATTGATGCAATAACTTTTTAAATTTGTTAGTTTTCTTGGCGGTGTCAAATAATTGACTGTCTAAAACAAAAATAAAAAGAATGAAGAGTGACGTAGAATGAATACTTGGATTTTTAGTGAAAATAATCAAACGTTTGGCCCTTTTGAAGGTGCCAAAGCAAATGACTTTGTAATAAACAACCCCTTTGCTTATGCATGGAAGCCCTCTTTTACCCATTGGATGCCAGTGACATCAATAGATGATTTTTCTAATGTCATCAAAGCACCACCCGCGCCGAGTATTATCCCACAAGAACTGTTGGAAGCATTTTACGAGAAAGAAAAATCATTGGTTGAGCAAATGAGTGTGCTTGATAAACGCATGGCTTTAACAAATCACTCTTTAATTGAATTCAATAAAGAAATTACGCAGTACAAACGCTTAACCAAAAGCTGTAATCTAGAGATGCAGGATGTGCTCGATAATATTGAGTCACAGTATGCAAGGCTAAAGCAAAACTTACGCAACTTCTCTAATGGTGCATTGTCTGACAAAGAGCAGGCCGTTAAAACTATTGCTAAGTTTAATGATAGTGTTGCGTCAACACAGGGCATTGCTGATGAGCCTGCCCTTGTGGAAACAAGCCCTTCGCTCCAGCAAGATACGCCAGCATCCTCTGAGCCAACCGTTGCTGAGTCGAAAGATGATGTGAATAAAACGAGCACTGAACCTCAAGTTCCACAAGCTATTACGATTGCTTCACAAAGCGAGCCATCAGCTAAGGCTCAAGGTAGCGTTGAACAAGCCCCGCTGTCTCTTATCGAGCAAAATGTTGACTATAGCAGCAGCGCAAACGAGTTCTCATCGTTCAAGCCTATTGCCAGTAAGTTTGAAAAAGTCGAATACAGTGAAGAGGTTTCCGCTCAAGATATTCATTTATCATCTCGCATGCGGCAAGTACAAGTGGACTCAGGCACGACTACCGTTTCTTACGATAAAACACCGATAAAGCCAGACTATACCGGGAGCTTTGATTACCTGCTAAAGGGTAAATACACCGATGATGGCGTAGCTGGCGCTCGCGTTGTTGAGGAGCTAATGCCGCAAGTGGAAAGTGAAGCTGAGGTCGCTGAAGAGTTAGTGAAAAAGAGGCGTCGCCGTCGCCGCCGCTAATTCATGTTAATTGTGTGATTTATCAGCTATTGAATACAGTGACGGATAAATTCCAAGAATATTGATAAATCACGCTTGCCAACAAGTAAAGCCTAGGTATAATGCCACCACATATCTAGTTTTCAACTAGATAGCTACATGAAATGCCGGTGTGATGGAATTGGTAGACATGACGGATTCAAAATCCGTTGCCTTCGGGCGTGGCGGTTCAAGTCCGCCTACCGGTACCACTTCATGAATAATCAAACCAACGAAAGTTGGTTTTTTTATGTCTGAAATAAAGCTAGCGGGCGAGCCGAATCCGACTCTTAGCGCGGTACCACTTCATGTAAAAAGAAATCGACCTCTGAGTCGATTTTTTTATGCCTGAAATTCAGTGAAAGTAAGCGCTGCACTGTCTTGGGTACATCAGCTCCTTTGCATTAAGTTGCCTCGACTACCTCCTTTTCCAATCTGCAGTGATTTCTAACGAATGCCTTTGTGCATTTATATTGAATACGTATTCACTTGGAATACCCTTTTGTCCGCATTAACCATACGTTACCCTGTTTTTAATACGATAATGCTAATACATGAGGAATTATTCGTGAGAAGAAAATTAGCCTGCTCTGCTTTGGTAACTGTGTTGCTATTGTCAATTTCTGCTTGTTCATTTTTACTTAATGATGCTCAGCCAGTTAAGCTTGAAAATGATAATAAGAAGCTTGTGATCTACCAAATCTTTACCCGCTTATTTGGCAATACCAATACCACGAACAAACCGTGGGGAAGCCAAGAAGAGAACGGTGTCGGAAAGTTTGCTGATATTACTGATAAAGCACTGATTGGAATTAAGGAGCTAGGAGTTACGCACATCTGGTATACCGGAGTACTGCATCACGCACTTATTGCCGACTATACTCAATATGGGATCGGTTTGGACGATCCTGATGTTGTTAAAGGTCGGGCCGGTTCACCTTATGCAGTAAAAGACTATTATTCTGTTAACCCTGATTTGGCCATCAATCCCGCGAATCGCATTGCCGAATTTGAAGCCCTGATTGAGCGAACGCATCAGCAAGGCATGAAAGTGATGATTGATATTGTGCCTAATCATGTGGCACGTAATTATCACTCACTAGATAAGCCTGTTGGTGTGCGTGATTTTGGTGCTGACGATAATGTTAACCAGGCTTATGCACGTGACAACAATTATTATTATGTGACTGGTAAAAAATTTAAAGTGCCCGACGCATTAAATAATTATCAGCCGCTAGGTGGTGAGTTGCATCCATTATTGGATAATGAATTTGATGAGTTTCCTGCGAAATGGACAGGTAATGGCGCCAGAGCGGCTCAACCTCATTTTCATGATTGGTATGAAACGGTAAAAGTTAACTACGGTATCAAACCTGATGGCAGTAAAGACTTTGCCGAGTTGCCGCTTGGTTATGAGTTAAAAGGCTATCAAGCGCACTATGAGTTTTGGCAGCAGCAAGACGTGCCGAGTTCTTGGGTAAAATTCAAAGATATTGCTTTATATTGGTTAGATAAAGGGGTTGATGGTTTTCGTTATGATATGGCAGAAATGGTGCCTTATGAGTTTTGGAGTTACATGAACTCTGCGATTAAAATGACTAATCCAGAGGCATTATTGCTAGCCGAAGTCTATAACAAGCAAATTTATCGCGACTATATCTATAAAGGCAAAATGGATTATTTGTACGACAAAGTTGATTTTTATGATGCGATTAAAGAAGTTGTTCAAGGCAAAGCCCCCGCCAATAAACTCGCTGAAATACAATGGCAGCATAGAGATATAGCGCATAATCTATTACATTTTTTAGATAACCATGACGAACAACGTTTGGCCAGTGAGGACTTTGCGGGTGATGCGAATAAAGGTAAACCGGCATTGGTTGTCTCGGCGTTGATCAGCTCTTCACCGATGATGATATATTTTGGTCAGGAAGTTGGTGAAGATGGCAGTGAAGAAACGGGCTTTGGCGATCCCACTCGCACGACAATATTTGACTATGCCGGAGTCCCAGCCCATCAGCGTTGGATGAATGATGGTGCTTTTGATGGTGGTCAACTAACCAATTCAGAAAAAGAATTACGCCAATACTATCAACAAGTACTCAATTTTGCTGTTGATTCGCCAGCGGTCACTGGTGGTTATGTTGATATCCCGCTGAGTCATCTAGCTGCTAAATCTAAAGAAGGCCTGGCGCCATTACTCTCTTTTATACGTTATTCTCAACAGCAGGATATTATAGTGCTTGCTAATTTTTCAGAGCGAGCGGTTAATCGTTTCGATATGTTAATAGCTAAGGATAAAATCAAGCTAATGGGGTTAGAGGATGGTCGCTATGACTTGATTGACCAATTGACTGAGCAAAGATTTACCTTTGAGGTGGTTAATGGAGCAGCGACATTACCTGTCGAATTGGCGCCACTACAATCATTAATACTTGAAGTTAACTAACGGCTTCTGATTCTTTAATTACAATGGCTATTCAAATAAACCCAATACAATTTATCTTGTATTGGGTTTTCGTTTGTTAACTAGGTAATGATTGCGCCTATGGATTGTAAGTGACGTCTAACTTAACGCCACTTGCTGCAGAGTAACCATAAATACCGATATGCCACGTATCGGCTGTCGGGTTAGTAAATGAACAAGTTTCATTGTTACCGCCTTTGTACGGGCGACAATCATAGCTTGAAGAAGTTGGTTGAGAGCCGCGTTTAATATACATGTCTGCGTCACCTGTGCCGCCACTCATCGCAAAATCTAATGTCGCCATACCGGCTGGGATATCAATGGTGTAATAGGTCCAAGCTCGACGAGCAACGCTAATATCTTCTACCGAAGCGCTGCCTCCTGTCGCGCCACCGCCGGTGCTAGGCTCAGTAAAACTACCAGTTAAGCTCACGCCACTATATGTTGAGTAAGCAACCAGTTTGACATAATAAATGCCCGCTTGAGCGCTTGAAATAGGGCAGCTTTCAGTATTGCCGCTTTTATATGGACGACAATCATAGCTACTGCTTGTTGGTGCTGAGCCAAATTTAACGTACAGATCGGCATCACCAGTACCACCAGTCATATCGAAACTCAAATTAGTAGCGCCAGCTGGAACCTCTAACGTAAAGCTAAGTTCAGTGCTAGAGCCAAGGTTTGTTTTAGCTATACCGTTCTCTAATTCATTGCCCGTTGTCGGAGGCTGTGTTGTATCACCACTACAACTTGCGGCAAGTGAGTCTGACGCCGCTTTTGCCTGTACTAAACCAAAGCCCGTTTTGTCATCACGACCAGCTGCCGCTAAATCAATCGCTGTCTCTTTCAATGCACTACGAACATCGTCAGCTGTACAATCTGGGTTATTGCTCCACACTAATGCCGCAATACCGGCGACATGAGGTGTCGCCATAGAAGTACCGTTATAGTAGGCGTAGTCTTGATCGCCGTTTACCGTTAAACTGGCGCTAGTGCCTAGTTGAGCCATAAGTTGTTGCCCTAATGTGCGATCAACCGATACCGTTGGTACGGTTACATCAGAGTTAGCATCAACTAAGAACGGGTTCTGTAATCCAGGACGGGTGCTGTCACTATAAACAATAATGGCAGACGCCCCTGCGTCGGCACAGGCTTTCGCTGGATTGATTTCAGGGTAGTTGCTACCCTTTTGATTATCGTTACGCTCCGCTAAACAAATGTTGCCGTTAACATTACTACAGCTATAGCTGCTGCCAGCAATAGTACAGCTTGCTAATATTCCATTGGCGCTGCCATTCACATTGCTAACCACATAGCTACTGCCACTTTGTACATAATGTGTTTGCGGTACGACATTATCATTGCCGTAAGTGGTTGAACCTACAGTGATATACCCTAAGCGGCCATCTCCTGCTACAGTGGACAAAATCGCTTCGCCTGGGGCTGATATTTCAACTTGGCTAGTATATTGAGAAAACTCCGCATGTTGATTGTTGCTATCTAACGCGCCAACAGCCATTACAGAATCGTAGGATGCAGGGTAGGACATGGTAGAGTTACCATCATTACCTGAAGCAGCAATCAATAAGACGCCGCTATCTGCAGCCGCTTGTAGTGAATTTTTCTCTGTCGTACTTGAACCTGAGCCACCTAAACTCATGTTAATTACTTTAGCGCCATTTGATACACACGTATCAACGGCATCAGTGAGCTCTCCTGTGTAGCCCCAGCCAGCCTCATTAAATACTTTGACAATATGAAGGTTCACGTTGGTATTTGGCATCACACCAACAATCCCCTCGCTATTATTGACACCGGCAATTGTGCCTGCAACGTGCGTGCCGTGAGAACCACCATTTTGATACCAATTGCCTGTGCCTGAGTTATTTGTTCCGGTTGTATTATTGGCACTTAAGTCTGGGTTCGCTTGCTCATAACCGGAGTCAATAATACAAACATTCATGTTGGCGCTGTCTGTATCAGTTAGTTGATCTGATTGAGTTTTAGCAATACCCCAAGGTTGGTTTTGGGCCATTAAAAAGCGCTTATAGTCCGGTTCAATAAACTCAACTGAGGGGTGGCTTTTCATTTTGTTAATCATGGCATTGACATTTTTCATATTCTTTTGCTTTCCAAAAGAGATAACGTGATGGCCATTTTTGAGTTGCTTTTCATGCTTTAACGCCAGGCCTGCTTTTTTTGCTAAGCCAGGGGGGATCTTTTTACCATTATGCTTGTCTTTGAATTTAATGATTAGGCGATCAGTGAAATCCTTCTTATCTTGCATTTTTTTGCTTGCCAATCGGCAAAACTCAGCGTGGAAGATTGTGTCGCTGTAGCAGCTTTTATTACTTTATTAAGTTTCGGCTTGGAGGCTGCATTACTTGCAGCGCTAGCTGCAGTTAAAACCGATAAGGCTATTGCACTAAGTACAAGCTTCTTATTATTTTTCATCTGATATTAACTCCATCGTTGGTATTTTGCGCACATTTCAATAGCTATTTTGATTGAGGTTTAGCGCATGGTTTTTATCGGTTGATTTAGTTTTGTTAACAATAAAACAACATTGATGAGATTGAGCTTTTATCCGATATTTAACTAGTAAATAACAGACTGTTTTTGGTAGTAAAGCGACGATTGGTTTCTTTTGTGTTTGTGTAAGTCGTTGAAAATACATGCTTTGGTTTTGTTTTGTCGCTTGTGTACTAAAAGCTGTCGCAATTTTACTAGGGGAAACATGGCGAGCTGATAGTATCAACTCATGCAAGGGACAGGACGCCAAATGAAGCACCATGTAAAGAGGGTGTTAATGCTAAACGATGGAATGAAATGACTAAAGAATTTAAAGACGAGTTATAACAATAATAATTAAACCAAGAGATAATGGAGTACACATGAAGATGTCTAAATTTTCAACCTCAGTTCTTGCCTTAGCAGTGACTGCTGCCTTTTCAGCACAAGCGGCTGATGATCGATATATAGTACAAGTTGACGAAAGCAAAAAAGGTATTGTTAAAGCACTGGCCAAAAAATTAGGTGCTGAACTAAAAGTTGATGGTAACGGGTTTTTTGCTGCATCGTTTAAGGGTAAAAGCTTAGCTGAGGTAAAAGGCTTACTTAATAACCCACATGTTCAATTGGTCGAGGCCGATGAGCGTCGTATGCCGTTATCTGTTTATAACGATGATGCTGGTAACGCAATGACTCAGCAGCTAACTCCTTACGCTGTTTATCAATCACAAGCAAACCAAGTTGCCTTTGATGCCAATGCAGGTATGAAAGTTTGTGTTATTGACTCTGGTTTAGATCGCTCTAATGAAGATTTTGTTTGGAACAATATCACCGGTGATAATGACTCAGGTACTGGTAATTGGGATGTAAACGGTGGTCCTCATGGTACACACGTAGCGGGTACAATTGGTGCAGCTGACAACGGTGTTGGTGTCATCGGTATGGCTCCTGGTGTCGATATGCACATTATTAAAGTATTCAATGCTGACGGTTGGGGTTACTCTTCTGACCTGGCCCATGCCGCTGATAAGTGTTCGGGCGCTGGTGCAAACATCATCAGTATGAGCCTTGGCGGTGGTGGTGCAAATAGCACTGAAGAGAACGCATTTAAAGCATTCACTGAGGCGGGAGGACTTGTTGTCGCTGCTGCTGGTAATGATGGTAACAATGTTCGTTCATACCCTGCTGGCTACCCATCAGTCATGATGGTTGGTGCTAATGATGCGGACAACAATATTGCTGATTTCTCGCAACACCCGAGCTGTACAGTCACTACAGGGCGTGGTAAACACCAAACGACTACAACAGATGAAACTACCTGTGTTGAAATCACCGCTGGTGGTGTAGATACGTTGTCAACTTACCCTGCAGATATGGCAACGAGCGCTTCAATGTCTGCTGACGGCCAAGCATTTGCTACATCGGCGATGGAAAACTCAGGTAACGCAAGTGGTAGTACTTACTACATGGGAACAGCTGAAGCACTCGATTCAGGCGCTAATGGTAATGTTTGTGTTATCGACCGAGGTGCTATTTCTTTCCATGATAAAGTGCAAAACTGTGAAAATTCAGGCGGTATTGGTGCAATTATCATCAATAACGAAGCGGGCATGCTTTACGCCACATTAGGTGAAACTAACGTCACGACTATCCCTGCTGTTGGGGCGGCGTTTGAAGACCGAACTGCTTTATTGGCCGCGACTACGGCGAATTTAACAATTGGTACTAGTGACTATGGTTTCATGAGTGGTACATCTATGGCTACCCCCGCAGTATCAGGTATTGCAGCATTAGTATGGTCAAATCATAACGGCTGTACCGGTACTGAGATTCGTGATGCACTTAAAGCCACTGCACAAGATAGCGGAGCAGGCGGTCATGATGTTTACTTTGGTCATGGTATTGCGAAAGCGGCGGCTGCAGATGATTACTTAACAGCTAATGGTTGTGGTGGCGATGTAACTCCTCCTCCAGCGGGTGATATTACATTGGATACCGCTACTGGTCGTGCTAAAGGTAAGAACTACGTAGATTTAAGCTGGAGCGGCGCGTCAACGTCAAGCGTTGATATTTACCGTGATGGCTCTTTAAGAACAACAACATCAAATGATGGTTCATTTAGAGATAGCTTTAAGTCTTATGGTTCGTTTACTTACAAGGTTTGTGACCAAGGTTCTGATAACTGTTCAAGTGAAGTGACGGTAAACTTCTAATTTAATTGACTTAAGTACTTGCTGCAATTTATAACAAGTACTTTATATCCAGCTCATTTAATGAGCTGGATATTTTCGTTTAAGCAACCTTAAATTTAGAATGTTCTTTAGCGCACTATAAAGTATTGAGATTAAGGCGTGTTTAGTTTATGTTTCGTATCAACGTGTTTCTTGTAACCTAATTTTAACAAATAGAATCGAGTTGAGAATAGCGTTACAAGGTATAAACCAAAACACCCTAATGTTTTAAAGATGTGTATGTGTTTTTAAAGATGTATTGGGCATAGGGGAATCAAAATGTTGAACAACTCGGTAAAACGAATAATCAAACCACTCTTATTGTTAAGCTTTATTGGATTATCTGCTTGGCTGGTCAGTGCTTCATTGAATAACAATGTCGATAAAAAGACTCAGTCTTATATTATCAGCTCATCAAATTATCAGTTACTCAAAGAGAAAGTCCGTGAACTAGAGGTAGAGCCCTCACATGAACTCGCTATTATTAATGCCGTGGCTGTTGCCCTTAATCAATCGCAACTTGCTCAGTTAAAACAACAGGTAGAGCTAAAAATATCTAATAACCATAAAGTTGAGCTTGCTGGCGGTAGAGCATGGGGTAAACGGAAATGGCAGCCAAAATCTGAGGTTAACTCATTAATTGGTGCCTCTGCTGCTCATAAAGACTTTAACTTTGGTGGTGGCGTGACGATTGGCTTCCTAGATACTGGGTTAGATCAGTTATCTGGCTTATCGACAGATTTATATGGTGAAGATAAGGCCTGGGGCACTTATGATGCGGTAAATGACTCAGTAAGCAATTACGATAATGAGGCAAGTGGTCACGGGACTCATGTTGCCAGTGTCGCCGCAAACAGTGACTACGATGTTTATGGCAAAATATACGGTGTTGCGCCTAATGCAGCATTAGTTGGGATCAAAGCCTTTGATGCCGAGGGTAAGTCAACTTATGCTGACGTTATTCGTGGTATTGACTGGGCAATTCAGATTAAAGACCATATTAATCTTAGAGTGCTTAATATGTCTTTTAGCGGACCGGTTCGTTCGCATTATTGGGATGATCCGTTAAACCAAGCTGTTATGAAAGCATGGCAGGCTGGTCTTGTTGTTGTGGCATCTGCGGGCAATACAGGACCTGAGCCCATGACAATTGGCGTTCCAGGAAATGTGCCATACATTATTACCGTCGGTGCAATGACCGACAACTATAGCGATGGTTTATTTGATGACAAATTAGCAACGTTTAGTTCCGCTGGGCCTACGGTTGAAGCTTTTGTTAAACCCGAAATTGTTGCTCCTGGTGGACATTTAGCTGGCTTAATGTCGTATGATTCGCAAATTGTATTAGAGCATCCTGAATTTCATGATGGTGGCCGTTATTTTGAAATGTCAGGCACTTCTCAAGCGGCAGGTGTTGTCTCTGGTGTTGTTGCTTTGATGTTGACACAAGAACCATCGTTAACACCGGATGAAGTTAAATGTCGGTTAATTGATAGCGCTCATAGCGCTAGAACGGCGACTGGTGCACTTGCATATAGCGTTTTCCAGCAAGGCGCTGGCATGGTTAATGTAGCTGATGCGTTAACAAGTAAAGCGTCAGGTTGTGCAAACCGGGGATTAGATATTGCGCAGGATTTGAGTGGTGAAAAACACTTTTCTGGCCCAGCAAATATTAATGAAGATGGTAACTTTTATGTTGAAGGCTTAGGTGATGAATACATTTGGCGTGTGTCAGATGAAATTAGCCCGGAAGCTGGCTATGATTGGCACTCTGGTGTCGATGTCGATTTGTTTATTTGGAAAACAAATTTGGATATCGATTTGTTTATCTGGAAAACAAGTTTAGAAACTGATTTATTCATTTGGAAAACAGGCCTGGAGACCGACTTATTTATTTGGAAAACAAATGTTGATGTCAGTACCTCGGAGTCGATAAAAGTGAATAACTGGGTGGAACAACAATAATCTCACCTTAGTAAGCCACTAAGTGAATTAGTGGCTTGCGGCCCTTTGCAAGTGGAAGCTGCGGTGAGTGCCTTGGATGTTCAACTGATGCTGCTAATTATTTTTATATATTTTAAGCGTTAAATCTCTACAACAGGTAATTAGTAGTGAAAAAAATTCAGGCGTTGTTATGGTTATTTTTTGTCAGTTTTTCTTGTGTAGCACAACAATATTCTTCCTTTAAGAAGTTCCCAGCCGATAATCCGTTATCTTATAAATCTGTGCAAACCATTACCCAAGATAAAGATGGTTTCATCTGGCTAGGTTCTCAAGAAGGGCTTCATCGCTTTGATGGCTACCAATTTTTAAGCTTTCATCATGATTCAACTCAAAAAAACTCCCTAAGCTCTGATGTTATTAGTAGGATCTTACTCGACCAGTCTGCCCAACTATGGATTGCCACGCGAGGAGGAGGGTTAAACCTTTATCAAGAAAATAGCCAGAATTTTCGACGCATTGATTCAAAAAATTCAGCGCTTAAGTTAACTAATGATAATGTTAATGCGTTGATAGAAGACACAAATAATAATATATGGGTGGGAACAGATAGTGGCCTTAATATTATCTTTAGGGGCGATAGTGAATGGTCGATCAAGCATATATTTCACGATGCTAACAATCCACGTAGCTTAGCCAATAATAGTGTTGAAGCCATTATTGAAACAACCGATGGTCACATTTGGGTTGGCACCAATGGTGGTGGAATTTCGGTGTTTGATATTCAGGGTAACTTTATTAAACAAATAGAGCTTGGCTCTATAATCGGTGACAAAGGGGTCGAAAAATTAGTCACCGCCCTTTTTCAAGATAGTCATGGACACGTTTGGATAGGTACCAGTGAAAATGGTTTGATAAAATATAACCCCGATAATGAGTCTTTAGTACATTATCGTGACGGTGATGATCAAAAATCGATATCTAGCAATACCATTGAAGAAGTTTATCAAGACTCACAGCAGCGTGTTTGGATTGCTACTGATAAAGGCGCACTAGTATATGAACCAAAGTTAGATAAATTTCAACGCATAAATCATTCTGTTACCAATCCAACGAGCCTCACGAACGACTTTGTTTTGAGTTTTTTTGAAGACCGTAACCAGATGATGTGGATTGGTACTTTTTCTGGCGTAAATCGCTGGGATCCGAAGATGACGACTTTTAATCAATTCAATCATCATCGTTTTCCCGAACTTAGTAGTAGCCTAGTGATGGACTTCGCTTTAATTGATGAGAATCAGCTTATATTTAGTACCTATACTAAGGGGGTTTATCAACTGGCACTAGATACCGGGGAGGTCACCGCTTTTAAGTATAATCATTTATTGGAAGGGTTGAGGACCTTATCGTTACTTTTTGATGAGCAGAAACTGTGGCTGGGCACCCGTGCTTCCGGGTTAATTGAAATCGATTTGCGCAGCGGTAAACTAAACAAATATCAGCATCAAGCGGACAACGACACATCTATTTCGGCTAACAGTATTACCGATATAATCGAAGATACTCATGGCAATATATGGGTTTCTACTTTTCACAACGGGCTAAATAAACTGAATGAAGATGGCACGTTTACGCGATTTGAAGTGACCAAGCCAGTCTCTAATAAAGGCCCAAACACCAACCACATATTACAAATATTGGAAGATGATCGTGGTTTCCTATGGTTGGCGACCTACGGCGGCGGCATAAATCGCTTTGACCCAATTTCAGAGCGCTTTATTCATATTCAGCACAGTGATGAAGATAATACGAGCTTAAGTAGCGATTTAGCTTGGATAATGAAGCAAGATAGCGAGAATAACCTTTGGGTTGGCACACAAGCGGCAGGCCTTAACTTACTTACGCGTGAAAACATGGCGGCCGGTGATTTTATTTTTCAGCGCTTTGATGTCAAATCAGGTATGAGAGACCAAACCGTCTATAGCTTAAGTCAAGATGCTGCCAGTAATATCTGGTTTAGCTCAAACAAAGGGATTTCTTATTATTCTCCTAAGCTTAATCGTTTCAAACATTTTGATACTCGTCATGGCTTGATTGATTTGGAATATAACCATGGCGCAGTATTTAAAGGCCCTGATAATACTCTTTATTTCGGGAGTGCGAAGGGGATCACAAGTGTTAACCCCAAAAATATTTTCAACGATCACCCTGCGCCAGTAGCAAGGTTAACCAATGTTTTGAAGTTAAATGAGCCGATAAAATTCAAACAAAGCATGTCAGCTCTAAAATCATTAACTTTTGATCACAGTGATCAACTTATTTCCTTTGAATATGTCGGCTTGAACTATCCCGACCCTGAATCTACACGCTATAAATACCGTTTATTAGGCTTTGAAGATGAATGGATTGATGCGGGCAAACTTCGAAGAGCAACCTACACCAATTTGCCCCAAGGCAGTTATCAATTACAAATTATTGCTGGGAACAATGATAATGTTTGGAGTGAGCCGTACTTATTAAATATTAATATGAATCCGGCGCCATGGAACACTTGGTGGGCTTACTTGCTCTATGCAATATTGGTGGCTTTGACTCTGTTAATTTATTCACGATTATTAAACCGTAAACTTGTTGCTGAACAGCAGCAAAAAATATACTTAAAACAGCAGGTAGAAGAAAAAACAAACGAATTTTTTCAAAAAAATATTGAGCTTGAAGAAGCAAATAAACAACTGGAAAATGCAGCGACTATCGATAAAGTGACCGGGGTTAAAAGCCGTCGCTATCTCGACATTTATATTGAGCAGGCGAGTCAGTTAATGTCTCAAATTCATGAGAATATCTTGCCAGTACAACGCAGTATCTTGCCTCGCTTATATATAGCGATGGTGAAAATTGAAAATGTCAGCCAAGTAACAAATAGTCAGCTCATTGATTTAACGGAACTATTATTATATAGCCGTAATAAAGATGACCTTATTATTCGTTGGTCAGATGATGTGTTTGCTGTTATTGGTTATGAAAAAGACGATAATGCGCGAGAGCTTGCGGCAAGGCTTAGCGAGCGCTTTCCCCAAGTGCTCGGTGATACGATAAAAACTGACATGGCTTATTCATTTTACCCATTTAATTTTGAACAGCCGATGGAGCTGTCGTGGGATCAGGTGAGTGTTCTTACCGAACATGCATTAAAGGTTGCAAGAAGCAACAAAGTGAACTGGTTAGGTTTTTGCGCCCCAAGAATTCAACCGTTTAACTATTTAGATGTCATTCAGCAGCAGGATATTAATGAATTGAGTAAACTAATAAAATTGAAACAGGGCTAAGTTGCGGGCAGTAATCCGCGCAACGAGCTCCCGTCACCGCTGAAATTAGCTGAACTTTTACGAATCGGAAGTTGGGTCTTGCTGTGCCATACGCTGTTGGTATTGTTTGGGGGTGCAATTAAAGCTTTCTTTAAAGCAACGACCAAAGTAGGTTTGTGATGAGAAGCCTACATCTAAGGCAACACGCCCAATTTGTGAATCATTAATCAGCAATTCTTGTGCTTTTCTTAGCCGGAACTCTTTAATGAAGTTATTGGGTGTCGTCCCCAATATAACTTTAATTTTTCGCTGTAATTGCCTCTCACTCATCGCGAGTTCTTTTGCAAGTACCGATATATCTAGTTCGGGATCTGTGTAATATTTCGCAATTAGCGCTTCGAGCTTATACAAAAATTTGTCATCCAGGCTGCTTTGAGCAGTTGTTTCTTGTGTTAGTTTCGCAGCATTGTTTTGACTCGCCGCTTTTCGTTCTGCTTTTTGCTCATCGTTAAATTGTTGTAAATAACGCTTTTGCAGCTGTTGTCTATTCGCGATTAGGCTTTGAATCCTAGTTAATAACTCATGCTGATTGAAAGGCTTACTTAAATATTCATCAGCATTTAGGTTAAGTCCCTGTAACCTGCTTTCAAGATCAGATCTTGCCGTTAGTAATATAACAGGAATGTGAGCCGTCATTTCATCTTGCTTGAGCTGTGTTAACACTTCAAAGCCATCAATTCCGGTCAGCATTAAATCACAGACAATCAGGTCGGGGATATATTCTTGCGCTAATTTCAAGCCAAGCTCACCACTACCAGCAAGAATACAGTGGTGTTGTTGCTCAATAACTTGCTTTATATGGCTTTGCATATCTAGGTTATCTTCAATAACTAAAACAACCTGCTGTGAATGGTTGGCCTGGTTACTCGTTGCTGAACGCTGCTCTGTGAGCAACGAATTAACCTCATTTTCTGAAACGCTAATTGATACTTGAGTCTCGATTTCCTTTGCTGGTGCTAGGGGCATTGAGAGGCTAAACTTGCTGCCATGTCCCTGTTCACTGATTAAACTGATGCGCCAGCCATGCGCTTTAACGAGCTCATTGACCAGTGATAAACCAATGCCGACACCAAAGGTTGCTTGATTCCTGACATCATCAGCTCGTTGAAAACGTTCAAATATTTTATCTTGAGAGCCCTTACTAATACCGATACCAGAATCAATAATATCTAAGATAACAGTGTCTTGCTCTGCGTAAGCATTCACTTGAACAGAACCGCCTTTAGGGGTGTATTTGACTGCGTTTGCCAACAGGTTAAAGATGATTTTTTCAAAAGCTTGACTGTCGCAGTCTATCCATAGGTCGTCAGGTATGTTGCTGCTAAAGGTTAAATTGCTTTGCGACGCTAAGCGAGAAAATGAATCAACAGGCATCATCATCAAGCTTTTTAATCGGTAATTGCTTAATGATAACTGAGGATTGTCGCTTAAGCGCGAGAGCTCTAATAATTGTTCCACCATGCGCACTAAACGTAAACCATTTCGTTTGGCTGCTGTTAAATCTTCAGTTTCTAGCTCGCTGGACGCCTTGGCTAAATACCTATCTATGATGCCATTGATAATAGTTAGCGGGGTTCTAAATTCATGAGAAATATTAGCGATGAACTTGTCTTTTAATTCCAACGCTTGCTTTTCAGCGTGTTTCCTTGCCGATAAATTAATGAAAGTTATTACAATAAGTGGCTGTTTATCGCGATCTGCCCATTGTAATTCTGCTTGTGCCGGAAACTCAGTGCCATCAGAACGAAGTGATACACATTCTACCGATATACCTAAATCTTTGCGTTGTAATGAATAAACATTGCTTTGGAAGTCAAAAAAGAAGTGCATTTCGTCCTTTTCTGAAAATAAGGTACTAACAGGTATTCCCTTTAATTCTTGCTCAAGACTTTGAAACAGTTGTACGGCCGCTGGGTTAGCGGATAATATTTCACCTGAGGTGGTGGTGGTTAATATGGCATTGTTAGAGGCATTGACTATTGCTTTATATTCACTGTTAACCAATGCATCGGTTAATTCGTTATTTTGGTTATAGAGTTGTTTGTACTGAGTCTGCTCTGTTAATAGGCTAAGCTTGAGCTTTTTAGTTTGTTGACGGCGAGTGGCTGCGGTGCTTGCTAATAAGATAGAGCAAGCAATTAACCAAAAGAGAATAATACTCGATTGTAGGCTTGAATTAACACTGTAAAACAGGTGTTGTTGATTGCCATATAAATGGAATGCCGTTGGAATAACCATCAGTAATAAGAGGTATGGCTCTAGGGGACTTTCTTTTTCTATCGCCTTCGGTAACTTGACTACCCCCAAGTTTATATTCGCGGCTAGTATTAGCAAAAAATAGGGCAACAAAGGGAGCAGCTGAACTACGTAACTGCTTGAGCTAGCCGACGATGAGTCATTATAAACAAAGTCGCTTATGCTACTTATTAGGAGCACACCTGCACTGCATGAAAGCAATGCAAAAGTGTAACGCCAGAAGTTATCTTTACAGCTGAATAAGCATAGTACTAACCTGGCGACAATCAGGGCATTAATTAGCAGGTAAAATAACGAGGATGGTTTTGCTGTTTGGTAAACTTCTCCTGAAAATTCAGCAGGCAACAGAACAAAATAACAAAAACAAATCAGCGTGAAAAATATTGCTGGTATCCGGCCACTGATGTATTTATTAAGTGGAACATCACTTAAGTGAGGGTTGGTTTCTATCGCCAATATAATAAAGAAATAGATAAAGAGCGATGCGAAATCCTGATAAAGTTGCTGACTAATACTAGCCGGGGCATCGTCTAAGAATTGACTTGTTATGGCCGCCAATATCGCTAACAGTAGGTATTGCCAAAATAACTTGAAAGAACGAGAGGTGTTTTTTCTTAAACAAAAAAACAAAAATATACAACTGACCGTTTGTAAAAGAGACAAAGCTAAGTTGGAGACACTATCTACGGAAATAGCTAGCCAGCTAGCAACAAAATGGAATGGAAAAAAAGTGGCACAACCAGCTAAGGCTAATATTAATCGTCTAACAGTTACAGGCAATTGTTATTCCTACTCGTTGCTCATCCTTATTGATAGTTTTACGTTATTCTTTCCTTTTAAATAACATTTTTATGCAATTGATAATACCACCTTACTAACAATCTAACACTTTAATAAAATGGCTTGCCATTGATTTACTTGTAATCTTTATATTACAGGTGAAATTCGCTGTGTTATGACTATATGCTGGCGCATTATGACCGTCGGCGCCTGAAGCCGACAAGGTATGAGATATTCGGATTGAATTAGTTGCCTCGACTTTAAGGCAAACATATAAAGTGATGCCTCTAGAACTCGGTTAAGAACATTCTACCGCTACGAAATGACAAAAGTGCTGATTTGAAAAGGCTTGCTTTTTAATTTTTATTTGTTGATATATAAAATATTTTATAGGCATGTTCTTTTCAAAATCCGTTGCCTTCGGGCGTGGCGGTTCAAGTCCGCCTACCGGTACCACTTCATGTTTAAATAAACCTCGCT
>CAKZQF010000021.1 GCA_937139475.1 uncultured Gammaproteobacteria bacterium
TCTGCGGCCCTACAAAATTTTATCACCGGGCCGTAATTCGGCATTACCTTTGCTGCCATTACGCCCATCGCTGCTGACTGAACATCTATTTTCTGTGCTGCGCCTATCTGAGAAAATGCCTGCTCAAACATCGCAAAATGTTCTGTCCAATAGGTTTGATATACAGGGGCACGCGCAGCCTCTAACAACGCCTCAACAGCGAGTTCGGCGTTGTTATTCTTTAACTCTAGCGTCGCCATAAGAAACCAAACCGCACCATTTTGATTGTCCAGTGCAACGGCATTATCGATTAATTCACGTTCACAGTGGCCACCTGCTAATGTACATGACAGCAGCAAGTCAAAAGATAATAATTTATTGGCGGGGTATTCTCTTGCTAATGCTTTTAACCTTTCATTTGATTCTGATGCGCTGTCTGTATTTATGGTGAGTGCGTGCGCAATCTGACTCTCCATCTGATCAGACTCTGCAAGGGCTAGTGTAAGCCGCTCTGGGCTATTTAAAATGTCATCTGTATCTGACTTGTTCAAGTTAGCTGATTTTATTTTTTTATCACACTCAGCGATATAGCTATCACCACGCTTAGCAGTCTTAACGGGAAGATTCTCTTTAAACACCACAACAGGTTCCACAACCTGTGTATTGGGAGGTATTTGAGGGGGAGTTATTAGCTTACTACTGACGTGTTCATCTGCTAATTTTATCGGGCTATCTTCATCACTAGATAACACAGAAATTATAAGGCCAGCGCCAATTAACAGCCCGAGGATAGTACGTAACATTCCATTGCTCATTTGAGATACCAATCACTAACACCACTTGATAATTAAGCATATTAAATCAACAACTAAGAGTCAACGTATGATAGGCAAGCCCCACGGAGTAAATCCGTCGGTGGCGGTTTGGACTAGCATCACAATATCAACGATGGGTGATTACTATTTACGGGCTTCACAGAATCTGAGCACATTTTAAAGGTTCATAAAAAAGGTTGGCTGCACCTTGTTTAATAGCCGAGTTTTGTATGCCACTACACTATCGTGGAGAACTCCCTGGAAGGTAATAACATGGCCATCTCATCTGATGGCAATGGTTTGGAAAAATAGTACCCTTGCACCAGTGGACAGTTCATACGAGCGAGTTGCGATAACTGCTCTTCTGTTTCTACTCCTTCGGCGATAACATTCATATCAAGATTCTTAGCCAACAGCGTTAGTGTATTAACCAAGTGTAACGCCTTCTTAGAACCCGTCATTTCTTCAATGAAACTTTTGTCTATCTTAATAGTGTCAAAGTCATATTCTTGCAGATAGCTCAGGGAACAATAGCCCGTACCAAAATCATCGATACTAATCGAGGCACCTAAGGCACGCAACTTTTCCATCGTCAACTTGGCGACATCTTTTTGCTCAATCAGCATGGTTTCAGTCACTTCAAGATGCAGCAGTTCAGGGGCAAAGTTCTCACGCTGCAATATCTTTTCAATGCGCTCGGTCAAATCGATTTGCGCTAGCTGACTACCGGATAAATTCACTGAGACAGTTAAGTATTTGTCAGGATCATATTGACGGTTCCACATCGCCACCTGCCGACAGGCTTGTTCGATTACCCATTGGCCAATTTGCAAAATCTGTCCACTGCGCTCGGCGATCGGGATAAATTTGTCTGGCGCAATATTGCCTAATATAGGATGTTGCCATCTCAGTAGTGCTTCAAAGCCTTGAATTTGGCTGTTTTCAATATTAATCACTGGCTGGTAATGGATCGCCAATTGTTGCTGTTTGATGGCATCGCGCAAGTCATTTTCAAGGACAGCTCGTTGTAGCACTTCCTCTTGCATCATGGGATCGAACACCGTTAACTGTCGCTTGCCGGCTTCCTTCGCTTTGAACATGGCAAGATCGGCATCGCGGATCATCTCATCAGCACTCCCGTATCGGCTTTCAGATATACAAATACCAATACTGGCATCAGTAAAGATCCGCAATGAATTAATACATATAGGTTCGCGCAATACCAGGCGAATACGCTCTATCACTTTAATCGCTTTGTGAACATCTTTGGTGTTGTCGAGCAAAAAAATAAATTCGTCTCCGCCCCAACGAGCAATGGTATCGCCAGAACGCAATAATTTCCGGAAGCGCGTTGCCAGCTCGACAAGCAACTGGTCCCCTACATGATGACCGTGAACATCGTTAACATGCTTAAAGCTGTCGAGATCGATGATACAGACCGTAAAATTACAATCTTGATAACGGTGGTATTGGCTGAGCCGTTGATCCACTCGATTACGAAACAATTTGATATGGGAGAGCTGGGTTAATTCATCGTGAAGAGCGTCAAATTCTGATTGCTTTAGTAAGCGTCGAATAACAAAAATGAAGAAAGAGATGGTTATTATGGCAATTAACCAAATGACCAGATGAGCGGCCAGTACCCCTTGTTGAGTCGATTGTGCGGAAGAGATATACGGGGCCAAAGGAACAGAAACACTGACCCCCCCTCTGAGATCTCCGACTTTAAACCCCAATACACCATGGCATTGAATGCATCCCTCCTCCATATAAAGAGGGCGCATGTATCTTATAAAAGGTTCGCCATTAATTCTTGTTTCCTCAACATATTCGCTTAGATTTTCTGATTCAAATAGATTCAAAACCTTGAGCTGCCAGGGATCGGGTTTATTGATCGAATTAAGCTGCAGTTTGCCAGTAACCTTGCCCTTAATCCCGTAAAGCTCCTCAAACTCCTGTGTCATCTGGCGCATCATATAAGCCGGATTCATTAAGGTTAGCTGGGTGCCATCCCGGGTGACAAGATCACGGTTGGGCAGGTTTGCAAGTGACGGGCTCGGTGGCGTGCGCTCACTCGGTTTGACATATACACCACCATGGCGGGTCGACCATTTGCGAAATGCGTCATCCTTGTTCCAGTTTGCCTTTGCTTCTGTATAGGCAAGCTTGATATTCTCATCCTGAATATTGGTGATATTCCAGTAATAGGAATAACCGATTAATAAGCTAATAATTAAGGTAATGGCGAAATAACTGAAATGAGTTTTGGCTCGGATCGATGCATGAGTCTTATCGGCTACCATAAAGGAACTTCCCACGATAAATGCTTACAAGTAATAGTTTATTAGCTAAAGGTAAGTTCCTTTGGCCTTTTTCAATGTTACAGCATTCCTTGCCTTGCATTCGAGGTCAGGAAATATTGAAACGAAGCGGGCTCACCTTACCATCATTTTAATTTTGCTGCTAGTCAGGGGAGAGCTTGTAATTCTCTGGCTTTCTGGTTAAAGCCACAGTGGAGAGTATCCTCAGGAACTTGATGAATTAAACGATAGCAAAACCGACGCTGCGGGATAAGTTCAATACAGATGGCTTAGTTCAGTTTGAGGCGTTAGCGAGATAAATACTACGAACTCAGAATCTTATGTTGGCTGTGAGGTTAGCCAAGCGGTGCAGCACATTATGTGAATGGTCGATCACGTTGCCATGAGCTCATAGCAACGTGATACATTAACAGTTTAAAAATGCCACTTTAGCAGAAATGATGCACTATGCTCATCTACACCAGAAATGCCAAATTTGTTGTTCCAAAGCGCATACTCTAGCCCGAGATAAACAGGTGCCTTGCTACCTAAAGCGCCGCCGATATTGTATTTAAGCTGTGAAGTGAAATTCATTTCTGATGCTTGAGTATCAGAGCTGTTGCTCCAATCCAAAAATCCATCATAAAGGAAGTCTGCACCACCTAGCTTGAACGGATAGCCCCAGGTGAGTGTTATCATCTGATCATTATCCCAGGCACTGTTATTAGCTTGGTAAATATTCGCAGTAAAGTAATTAAATCCCGGAACCTTAAGGCTTACCCCTAAACCCAATAAATAATTATCAAAAAATGCGCCCTGCTCCCAGGTACTAGCAATAAAGACATCACTAACGATACCAAAGGACAAGTCATTGCCACTAACATAGCCAAGACTTAAGCGTGGTGAGAGCTCAAAGTAACTCTCCAGGCTGCCGTCTTTAGATTTTGAGCGGTCTGAGAAGAAGAAATTATCCCCCCAATTATGACCACTGGCATGTTCTACGGTCAAAAATTGTCGACTCTTGTCGCCGACTTCATATTGGCTACCTGATAAGTAACTTAAGCTAAAATCGCTCCATTGCATTTCAGCATTTGCACTACGACTGATAGACAATGTGCTGGCGAATAATAAACAGAGCGGTAATACGCTAGCTGTAAGTTTTTTAACGCGTTTCATATGATTTCCTTTCTTATTTAATTATTATTTTTACTGAATAGGAACACACTCTGTGACAATCTTCAGGCATAAATACCCCTACCGTTCAAAGCATATTAAGCGTATTCCTGGATATCAGATGCAAGGCAAAGAGCGCCTCACATCCAAGTTTGTTGGCGTAAAGCGACTATGTATTAATCGCGGTTTACGGCGGTTGGTTTATTGACTTCGCCATGACGTTTTAAAGCATCAAACATCGGGTTGAATGCAGGGCGTTTAACGTATTGCCCTGCGCCTCTGACAGCATCTAAAACACCGTTTGCCCAGACAATTTTTCCGCGACTTAGCGTATAGGTTGGTATCCCCGTTACCGTACGTCCCTCAAAGATATTAAAATCAATATTTTGATGATGAGTCTTGGCTGAAATAGTGCGGGTGCCTTTAGGGTCCCACACCACAATATCAGCATCAGCGCCGACACTTATCGAACCTTTTTGTGGATACATATTGAATATTTTGGCCGCATTCGTGGACGTGGTAGCAACAAATTCGTTAATCGTTAATTTACCGGTATTTACGCCACTATCCCAAATGACGGCTAAGCGGTCTTCAATGCCTGCCGTACCATTAGGGGTTTTGGTGAAATCATCTTTACCAGCAGCCTTTTGCTCGGCACAGAAACAGCAGTGGTCGGTGGCAGTAGTCTGTAAGTTACCACTTTGCAGCCCTTGCCATAGCGCGCTTTGGTGTTCTTTTGAACGAAACGGTGGGCTCATAATATGCGCTGCAGCAAACTCAGCATCTTCATGGCGATAAACACTATCATCTACCACCAGGTGGCCTGCGAGAACCTCGCCATAAACACGTTGTCCTTCGTTGCGTGCTCTGGTAATTGCATCCATCGAGTCTTTACATGAAACATGCACAATATAGATAGGCACATTCATCACTTCCGCAATGCGTATTGCCCGATTGGCCGCTTCCCCCTCAACAGCCGGAGGCCGAGAAAGAGGATGCCCTTCAGGTCCAGTGATCCCTTGGCTCAATATCTCTTGTTGCAGCTGAAAAACGAGTTCACCGTTCTCTGCATGCACCGTGGGGATAGCGCCCAAATCCATCGAGCGACGAAAGCTTTTCACCAAGGTTTCATCATCAGCCATTATGGCATTCTTGTAAGCCATAAAATGTTTAAAGCTATTAACACCATGCTCTCGCACCAAGGTGCCCATATCTTCATAAACTGACTCATCCCACCAAGTGATTGCAACATGAAACGAATAATCTCCCGCCGATTTTTCAGCCCAGCCCTGCCACTGTTCAAATGCTTCTAGTAATGACTGCTGCGGAGAAGGGATAACAAAATCAATAATTGTGGTGGTGCCGCCTGCTAATCCGGCAGCAGTACCACTATAAAAATCTTCGCTAGCCACAGTGCCCATAAACGGTAGTTGCATATGGGTATGCGGATCGATACCGCCGGGCATAATGTATTGACCACTGGCATCAATTCTCTCTGCACTTGGAGGCACTTCCAAATTTTCGCCAATGGCCACAATTTTGCCATCTTGGCAGTAGACATCGGCTTTGTAACTGGTGTCAGCGGTGACCACTGTGCCGCCGCGAATAATTACTGACATAAAAATCTCCTTCTAACTCTTTAAAATGTATTAAGACTGCTCTACCTGTTGCCCACTAGTCACGGCTTCTTTGTCCTTTGCTGCAACAACAAAGTAAACTAAGCCACCTAGCACTGAGCCAGTAAACCAACCGTACTGATAGAACCAGGACAAGAAACCAGTGGTTAATGCAATAATGGTTAACACAACAGGTACTGCAAATGCGATAAGTCCAGCACTATTAAAGCCGCCATAGATTCCATTGGTTTTATACAATTGCGCCAAATCTAATTGCTGCTTTTTGATAATGAAATAATCCACAACCATTATCCCGGCAATAGGACCCAGTAGACTGGAGTAGCCTAATAACCAATTGGTGTACATTGCTTCAACACTGACATCAGACTCTATCCAACCGAGCTTTTTAATCAGCTCCCAAGACATCAGCATTACGCCAAATACACCTGTAATTAATACGCCACGTGTTTGATTAATTTTCTTGGGTGCTACATTTTGAAAGTCATTAGTAGGTGACACGATATTCGCGGCAGTATTAGTAGACAACGTCGCGATAATAATCATCACCATGGCAATAGCGACCCAGATAGGGCTATCAATTTTTCCAATAAGATTAATCGGATCTGAAATGGTTTCTCCCACCAGCGTGGTCGATGCGGCGGTTAACACAACCCCTAAAGCAGCAAATAAGAACATGGTCGCTGGCAATCCAACAATTTGACCGACAATTTGCGACTTTTGAGATTTTACATAGCGACTAAAATCAGGAATGTTAAGCGACAAGGTTGCCCAGAAACCGACCATCGCCGTAAGTCCACCGAAAAAATACTGCCAAAACGATGCATCGGCAGGACGATTAGGAGGCGTTTCCAGTAATTCCGTCACTGATATTTGTGGGTAGGCCCACATTAGCAATCCAATACTCACAGCAAGCAAGAGCGGTGCAGCCATGGTTTCTAGTATCTTGATTGATTCTGACCCCTTAATCACGATCGACAAGTTCATCACCAAGAAAATGAAAAAGCCAATCACTTCACCGGTTCCTCCCAGTGCAGCCCAACTTTCAAACAAACTAGAGAGTAAAATATGAATCGCAATCCCGCCAAATAAAGTTTGAATGCCAAACCAGCCACAAGCCACTAACGCCCTAATTAAACAGGGAATATTAGAGCCACTTATACCAAATGAAGAGCGTAATAATACCGGGAATGGAATGCCGTACTTAGTACCGGGAAAGGCATTTAGTGTTAGCGGTATTAAGACCACCATATTGGCGATTAATATCGTGATTAGGGCTTCACTTACGCTCAGCCCGAAATAGGCAGTTAAGACGCCACCTAAAGTGTAAGTAGGCACACAAATCGCCATGCCGACCCAAAGCGCGGCCACATTCCAGGTATTCCATGTGCGCTCTTTTACTTTTGTGGGGGCAATGTCATCATTGTAATGGGCACTGTTTTTAACATCTGCAGCCGCATCTAATTCAAAAAACTCTCCAACTTGTACAGCACTAGAGTTTTGCTCACTTGTTGTATTCATTATCGTTCCTCATTGTCACCAAGACTCAAAGAGTTTGGATTTATTATTATTATATTGAGAACTTATTCAGCCAGTTCAGAACCGATTTATTGGCGTAGCCACTTCATAGTATTAGTGGTGAAATCCTCAATATTGGACCCTAAATTAAACTTTTTAAAAGCACAGAGA
>CAKZQF010000022.1 GCA_937139475.1 uncultured Gammaproteobacteria bacterium
ATAGCAACCGCACTAGCGGCGGCTGTTTTTTTAAGTAATTTATTCATTTTAGAATATTTCCTTGATTCTTTAAGCAGTTAACGGATGTTAAGTAGTGTTTCTAACGAGCGATTATAAGACTATGTAATAAAATATCGAACTTTTATTACAGTCAGAAGTCTTAGTAAAAATCTTCATAATTGCCAAATTTTGTTAGATAAAAGTCTAATGGCGATTTCAAAATAGTAGATATTATCCCCAGTTAACAACACTTTACGGGACAAGCTGTCTTCAGTGTCAATTTATAACTTGCTAATAAATCGAAAGTTTCAATGGATATTTTGCGAATTGTATATATGTGGGTATTGTGAGGTATGTCACACATTCTGGTGTGACCTCTAAGAAGTAGCCGACCAAATTAAGCAAAATAAGCGCAGATATCGCTTTTTATCAAACGCTAAAAAGGATATGCTAGAACACTGTGTTTTTAGACAGTGGAATTGGTGTTGAAGTTATATATAGCCGAAAAGCCTAGTTTAGGCCGCGCAATCGCGCATGGTATTTCCTCCAATCAACAAAAGTCTGATGGCTTTATTACGTTAGGTAATGGTGATGTGGTGAGTTGGTGTATTGGTCATCTACTTGAGCAAGCACAACCAGATAAATATGATGAGAAGTATAAAAGTTGGCGTAGTGAAGACTTGCCGATAATTCCACAACGATGGCAACTTACCCCGAAGTCTAAAACAAAGAAGCAGTTATCCGTATTGCGCAAACTCGTCAAACAAGCTGATTCTATTGTCAATGCAGGCGATCCCGATAGAGAAGGGCAATTGCTGGTGGATGAAGTCATCTCTTATCTTGGGGTGAAAGGAGCGAAACTCAGCAATGTGCAGCGTCTACTAATTAACGATCTGAATATTGCTGCTGTCAAAAAAGCCTTAAACTCTCTTCGGGTGAATAAGGACTTTCAACCACTTTCAATTTCTGCGCTAGCCCGCTCTCGCGCCGATTGGCTTTTTGGCTTGAATATGACACGTGCTTATACAATAGCCGGACAGAGCGCTGGCTATCAAGGCGTGTTATCAGTGGGTCGGGTGCAAACGCCGATTTTGGGCTTGGTTGTTAAGCGTGAACAGGAAATTGCGAATTTTGTCGCCAAGCCGTTTTACGAGGTCAATGCAACGCTTTGTAGTAATGACAGCAACCAGGAATTTATAGCAAAATGGCAACCCAGTGAGGCGTGTGAGCGCTATCAGGATGAACAAGGGCGCGTCATTTTTCGCAAACTAGCGGAAAATGTTGTTGCCCGTACAAAAGGGCAACAGGCTCGGGTTTTAGCGATTAAGGATGATAGTAAAAAGCAATTTGCTCCGTTACCCTTTAATTTGTCTTCGCTGCAAATAGATGCTGCAAAGCGTTACGGTTTTAGTGCCAAGCAGGTACTTGATACTTGTCAGCAGCTTTATGAAAAGCACCAGCTCATCACTTATCCACGTTCTGATAATCGCTATTTACCACTAGCACATCATAAACAGGCAAAGGATGTTGCGGCAGCTATTGGTGCAAATGTTTGCGCTTTGACACAAGCTGGGGCTAATGCAAATCTCGAAATAAAATCCAAGGCATGGAATGATAAAAAGGTAGAAGCCCATCACGCGATCATTCCAACACATAAGCACGCTAGCTTTGATAGATTAACCGCTAGTGAGCAAAAGATTTACCAAATGGTGGCTACCCAGTATCTTGCACAGTTTTATCCGGCAATGGAATTTAGCCAACAAGTCGTCGATGTTGATATAGCGGGGGGGCTGTTCCGTGCCAAAGCGAAGCAGGTTAAAGCGCTGGGATGGAAAGTACTGTTTAAAAATAAAGAGCAAGAGCACAGTGAATTACCAGCCTTAACGGTTGGGCAGGCATTAAGCTGTCTTGATTCGGTCATTAACGATAAGATGACTGAGCCACCTAAGTCATTTACAGACGCCACTTTACTTGGTGCAATGACTGGGATATCTCGCTATGTGGCAGATCCTGAAATTAAAAAAGTACTAAAAGAAACCGATGGCTTAGGCACAGAAGCGACCAGGGCAAGCATTATTGAGCTGCTATTTAAGCGACAGTTTCTGGTGCGTAACGGTAAGTTAATCAAGGCGACTGATGCAGGTATTGCATTGATAAATGCACTGCCTCTTAGCGCTACTACGCCCGACATGACTGCACTTTGGGAATCAAAACTGAATCAGATAGCCAATAAGAGCTTGGGTTATGATGAATTCATGTTGCCGTTGCAGCAAAGCTTGGAACAGCTGATGGCACAAGCGAGCACCGTCCCATTGAGCGCGTTATCTGGCTTGAAAGCGAGCCCCAAAAATTCATTTAAATGGGGTTATCGTCGTAAAAAGCGAAGTGCGAGTAACGCTTAATTAGTCAAAAGAGAATTTGTAGAGTAGGTCTAGGGCTTGCCCTGTGTCATTCACAAACTCGACAAAAAATTTGTTTGAAAGCTGATAGCGCAGGCCCACCTCTGGTGTGCCATCAAAGACTCCTACACCGTAGCGTAGTTGAAGCTTGGGAGCGATATAGCCACTTACTTCTATCTTGGTGTTGTCACCACTTCCGCTAGTATTTAAGCTAAGTTGGTCTATGCCAAGACGGTCACCTAAATTGCCCACCATTTGACTTGATTGGCCAATTCCACTGTTGAGTAGCATGGCGATTGCCATATTAGAGCCACCACCACTTTGAGCATCTAAGGCTTTGCCGCGTAGTAAGTAAGATAATGCTTCTTGTTGTGGCATTGCTGGCTTAGAAAATATGGTCAATTTCGGTATCTTTGCATTGCCGCTGATGTATAAGCCCGCGACAACGTCATTTTCGGTATCTGTAGGATCGCGAATAGCCTCGATATTGAGCAGTGGATTTTGTAACACACTGGTAAAAATCAATTGCCCTTTATTAATTAACAGATTCTGGCCCATTGCTCGATACGTTGCATCAACTAACGCAAGGTCGCCATAGCCACTTAATGGTTGTGTTGCTGTTTGCTGCAGGTTGAGCTTACCCTTTAACTGCGAAATTAGCCCAAACGCATCGATTTTTAGCGCTTCGTCAATTAACAAAGACACGTTCAAATCCAATGGAATAATTTGCTCTTTTTTCACTGACTTTATCTTTACATCATCAGAGAGTGATACCGCTGACTTTGGCAAATCTTCTATCTTGACCAAGCCATCATTGACGGTAACATCGCCGCGAACCTTGGTGATAGACGGCGTCATTTCTACTGACAACTGCGGCGAGAATACAATATATAAATCTTTTCGCTGAGCGATTTTTAGCGCTTCCCCCTGCAGTGTTAATAACGCGACTAACTTATCATGCCAGTTGACTTCGCCATTAAATTGTCCCGTGCCGCCACCTAACTGAAAATCGCTGGTCCACAGCGCCTTCTGGCCTTGTAATTCAAGTTGGCTGTTTAAATTGTCTACTGTCGTCGGTACTCGGGTGGTTGCGATGGATACATCGTTAATGGAAACATCACCGAAAAATAACGGTTGCATCAAGTCGCCAGTAAAACCGGTGCTAACATTGAGATCGCCTTCTATTCTCGTTAAATCAGGAATTAAGGCTTGATAGGGGGATAGTTTAAAGCCATCTATTTGTATGTGCCCGGTTAATGTGGGCTTTTGTGCAAAGACGTTGGTCAGTAGGGTAACGCCAATATTACCTAGCGACTTAGAGTTTGCATATAGATTTACGCTAGACAGCTTTTCGTCAATAATTGCCTGACTAGTGAAGGTCGTGAACTGATGTTCAATGGTGCGCTCTTTATAATAAAGTGTCGCTAATCCTTGGTCTACTGATGTTTCCGTATGAAGATAGATTTGATTGCCAGGCTTCAACTCAAAGACAATGTCAGAGGATAGGCTGCCACTTACGGTAATTGGTTCCTT
>CAKZQF010000023.1 GCA_937139475.1 uncultured Gammaproteobacteria bacterium
TAATTTGCAGGGCCAACAACACTAGTAAGCCCAGCCGTTACAGATAAAATGGCAAAAGCTACTACCATTTCTATCGAAATAGATTTAGATAGTGCTTCTCTACCATCATTATTTTTAAGTTGTGGAACGAGTTTTAATTTATGCTTAGCTGCGATGCCCAATATTGAAACGACAAGAGCTAATTTAAGCAACAATGTTTGTCCGTAACTTGAATTAAACAGTGCAGCTAAGGTTCCGACTAATTGAAAAGCTAACCAAAGGCCAGCAACCAACAATAGGCTTACCGCGATACTTGCCTGCCTTCCAAACTTGTCCATCACTGAGTAGAGCTGCTCATAGTCCTGTTCATGGCAAGCTTGTTTAAGCGGAAACAACGCTCCGAACCACCAAGCCATAACAAGCACATGGAGCATCAGCAATACTTTTTCGAACACTCCTAGTTCAGATACATGACCGAACAAGCTAAAGGTGTAGGAAAGTACTATAAGGCTAAGTCCCAAAATGCTTTGTTTTATGCTGTTGCTCAGCGAAACAGATTTGAATTTAATGTGTGACGTCATCGCGAATATCGCTAGAACTAATCCAAGACCTCTAAGTAAAGTTCCATCACCGATAGAAGAGTGCCACATTATGTCTAAGATATCAGGGTCGAAAGCTCCTTGAATGCCTTCTTCTGCCATCGCACCAGTATTAGCGAAGAACCAAATGGCATTTGCAATCAAAGCGATGACTATTGAACCTCTTATCCATTTTAGGTTCGTAATTGCCAAATTTTTATGAGACTCACTTTGCTCAAAAACTTGCCTGAAAAATGTATATCCGGCAATGCAGGCAAAACCAACGTAAAATACAATTTTTGACAGTATAATGACTGTATTCCAGATATACATTTCCATCGCTGTTACTCTTTGTGCTTAGTGAACCATAAAGCCAAAGCTATCTTTCATTTTATGCCCGTCTTTACCTAGGAAGGTCACATCAACGATATAGTTTGCGGGAGCTAATTTAGGTAGTTTCCATGTAAATTCAGCACTGGCTTCTTTAGTAGGTTTAAAGCCAAACTTAACCTTTTTACCTTGCTTATTTTTCAATGTAATTTTGACTACACGAACCTCTTTGCTAAATGCCAAAATTAACTGTTCTGGAGTCTTCATTAGCATTGCATTATCAGCAGGCACACTTTTTTCTAGATGCACATGCGCGAACACCGCACTACTAAAAACAACGCTGATTACGGTCAAAAATTTAATTAATGTTTTCATATTTACCTCTAATTATTTAATGTATTAACGACTAAATTTATCTTTAAAAATTTGACTGTTGGGTATACCAACATCAGTAATTATTTGTTCCACTTCACTCATCATTGCTTCTGGGCCGCACAAGTAAAATTCTGTAGACAGGAATTTTACTTTCTGGCTCAAATACGGCAGAAGTACTTGCTGTACATAGCCAGAATTCCCTTGCCATTGTTCTGACGGATTAGAAAGTGTGGGAATATAAGAAAAGTTTTTATGCCGCTCACTCAATGAGTTCAACTCATCGTGGTACAGCAAATCGTCTTCAGTTCGCGCACCATGGATGAGAGTCAAATCACCTTCATCTTGAAGTTTTTTCAACTGTTCAAAAATGATAGCTCTGAGTGGTGCGAGTCCTGAACCAGCACCAATAAAGATGCGACGAACCTTTTTATTTGAAGTGGCATAAAAGTCTGAAAAAGGACCTTTTGCCATTATCGTTTCACC
Organism: uncultured Gammaproteobacteria bacterium; assembly: GCA_937139475.1. Classification (GTDB taxonomy): domain Bacteria; phylum Pseudomonadota; class Gammaproteobacteria; order Enterobacterales; family Psychrobiaceae; genus Psychrobium. Next base: position 1,746 of record CAKZQF010000023.1, read on the forward strand.
AACTTCGAGTGACCCTAAATAACTTGAACCTATACCTGCTTTAAAACCATCCTTTGCTGTCTGCCAACGGACATTAAACGTTAACTCATCTGATTCTTCGTCAAAGTTAACTAATGAGTAATGTCGAGTTACACCGTTATGAGAAAATCTTCCATGAGAATAACTTTCCCAGTATTTTTCATAGTGCTCTGGCATATCATCTGGGCGTAAACTATTCATCCCTGCTGGCACTTCAAATTGCATATATGCACCAGCTTTAAATGCCAATTGTTTGCCTGATTTCACTTTAAATTTCACTTCCTTGATAAAAGGAGTAATGAAGTTAGTCGCAACAACAACCAGCTCATGATTTTCAATATTGCGATCCGTATTAACTTCAATCGAGCTAATTTCAGAGAACCGATGCTGACACCCTAACCGATAACCTTCCTTTAGCTGCTCATCTGATAAATGTTCCTGCTCAGAAAGTGTGATAGGTAATTGAGTTGAACTTAAGAACATGCATTTGCCACATGTACCGCCTCCACCACAACTTGACGGAAGGTAAACATGTGAACTAGCTAATCCTTCTAATACTGTTGAGCGGCCCACTGCTGAGATGTCAGTAACAGTATTTTCATTGGAAAAAGTCACTGCCACTTTTTGCCTGTTACTGCCCCAACCTAACTTCAGTAAACCACTTCGATACTGTTGTATCAGCCAAGTAACACCAGTAACTGAAAGGAATAGCGTTGCGAAAGCAAATGCAATGATCAACCAATGGTTAAATCCTCCAGAATTGCCATAGTCCATAAAGTGGAGCTTCATCATCAGATCTTTTAGCCTGAAATCATCATTGGCATGGCGAAGTACTTGACCTGTAATACTATCTAAATAAATAGTTGTATTGTTCTCATTTTCAACGACAACTTTCCACATAGGATTTTGTTGCATTACATAATCAGAAAATGGGGACTGAAATAACACTGGAGTAGTTAACTTACCCCCACCTGAGTAGGAATCTCTCGCTAAGGTGAGTACTTGTTCTTCAGACAAATTAAATGGCTTTCCTGTTACAGCATCAAATAGCATTGAGTGGCGTTCTTGGTAGCTATGCTGGCCCTTATCGAACACAAAATGGTAGTAAGGCTTATGTAAAACCCATATAAGTTCGACTTCCTGCGGAGCCTTACTAATAATGTCTTTAATAGGGATTAGGTTAAAATCTGCAATGTTACCTTTATGATGAGAATGAACTCTAAGCTCATTTCCACTGGCTTTACTGTGATCCATCAGATTGAAGTAAAGGCCCGTTCCCAACCAAATAAGCAGTTGTAAACCAACAAATAAAGAAAGCCATTTGTGTACCGATGTATTTAACTTAAATAGTCGCATCAAATGACTCCCTTTTTATTTGGAGAAAGCACTCGATAATAAGTCAATACAGCGCCAGTAATTGCGCCCATTAGACCTAGAGTTGCAACTAAGAACAAAAACCAGTTAGATACGTTTTCTCCATCATCGTAATCCATAATGTGAAAACGCCACATCCAATCGAACAAGCGCCAGTAATCATGTCGCTTGGCAACAATTGCCCCTGTTTGTTGACTTATATAAAATGTCGGTGTGGCGAATTGGTCAAACGTTACTCTCCAAACGGGTAAGTGTCTTGGAGATAACTCAGCAGGCATATCTGTGACTGATTGAATCAGCTTTATGCCGTCGATTTCATGATTCATTGCATAGTGGTATTGCGCGATTCTTTTAACTTTGATTTCATCAACAAGGGCCTGAACAGCCCCGGTTTTAGCATCAATTGCTACTTTCCCCTGTTCTCCATTAATAAAAGAATACAAAGGTTTGCCCATGCTTTGGGTAAGCGTGACTTGGCTTGCTTCAGGGTAATCCGCAGCTAGCTTTACAATGGAGTAATCCACACTAGCTAAATCTATTTTGGCTTCCTCACTCTTAGCCAAGGTTTCGCCGTGTATATAGTGAATATCCATAGTCACCATATACACACCAGTAATAGACCAGAACAGAAACTGTATTCCGACAAATGCCATAAGCCATTTGTGATATTTTCTAGCCGTGCTAAGCATGATTATTTGGCTCCACGTTAGAAAGTCCTTTGTTAAAGGCATTTACTTCGGGCTTTTTAACGATTGAATAAATTGCCGGAAGCACAATAAGCGTGAGCAGCACAGCACTTGTCATTCCGCCTACCATAGGTGCAGCAATACGACTCATAACCTCCGAACCAGTTCCTGTGCCATATAAAATAGGCATTAAGCCGATAATGATTGTGGCTACTGTCATCATTACTGGACGCACACGTAAACCAGCACCGTGTAATAATGCATCTTGGTAAGCATCATCTGAAATACGTTCTGCTCGCTCTTCGGCTTTTTCCTTCAGCTCAGCAAGTGCTTGATTGAGATAAACCAGCATTATCACGCCAATCTCAACAGCAACACCAGCCAGCGCAATAAAGCCCACGCCAACAGCCACAGAGAAGTTAAATCCTTCTAGATACATCAACCATAAGCCACCAATCATTGCCATCGGCAAGGTAACGATAATGATAGCCACTTCGCTAAACGCTCTGAAGTTTAAGTAAAGTAGAATAACAATAATGGCGAGTGTTAAAGGCAATACATAGGTGAGCTTTTC
>CAKZQF010000024.1 GCA_937139475.1 uncultured Gammaproteobacteria bacterium
GCAACAAAAAAGCTTTCAACATCTTCTTTAAGCTGCTGATGGCGAGCTTCTATTGCTAGCTCCTGCTCAAGATCAAACTCGCTGCCACTAATTAACGGTTCGACATAACTTGAGCTGGAAATATCTAACGAGCGTACCACGTCGCCCAATACCTGCTGGTCACCAATTTTATCAAGCGCGACACTGGCACTTGCTATAATTGGTGCGGCTTGATTAACAAGCTCTGGTACTGACGAACGATTTGGATAATCTCCCACCTCAAAGTTTGGATGCTGCTTTAAAAATGCCGACATATTGGCAATTAGCTGTGCACGCTCTTGCTGCTGACGAAAACGCGCCATCAGCTCCACTAAGCGCTTTTGTACTTCAAGCAATGAGCTTGAGCTGTCTGAAATAGTCACCTGTAACTGACTGACTAACAACTTACGTAGTGGCCCACTGCTTTGAGCTAACTCAATCAATTCGTTAAAGTCGATTAACTCAAAGCCATCAAGCAAACGGCGAAGCTGTTTTTGGGCCAATTCATTCTCACGAATCTTTTCACTTAAGTTGCTAACAAAGCCAAAGTCACTATTAAGACGATTCCATAAACTGGCAATCGCATCACTAAATTGCCCCGTCATATCATGTACTTTTTCAGTCAATAACTGAAAGTGATGCTCACTGGCTGCATAGTCACCTCGATATTGCGCGTCGCTAAAGTGTTTAACACGCGTGCGGATTTGTTCAAGCTGCCCTGCAACATCGGCATTGATTTGACGTTTTCGCTCATCCTCGGTGAGACTGGCGATCAGGCTATTTACATCGGGACGCAATGACAGCGGCTGGTTGTCATCTGGACGATGTAACAAACGTGCTTTCACCAGTTTGTCTAAAGCCGAATCATTGATGCTGCCCTCGTCAAAATGACCTTTAATATAGGCATCCATTAACTGGCCACTGTATTTACCAATTAAATTTAACCGAGCAACGCCCAAGGCATGCAGCCTGCTTTGCGGGCTTTGGTCTTTTTTACTTTTAGAGCGCACCATTAAAACATCGACTCTTGCTGGGGCATGTCATCAAGTGGCAAGGATTCCTCATCCTTAATAAATCTAACCATCTCGATAAGCTGTTCAATTTTTCCCGTCACAGTGTAAAACTGTCTGTCTTTATGTGGCTGATACAAATAGCCGGTCTCTTTTAAACGCTTAAATACTTGCTTAAGTTGCGCGTCGAGATTGTCACTATTGGATTTAAAAAAGCGATCACTGGCTAGTTGATTAAACCGTTGGCGTAGCGATTGATTGTCTTCTGTGCGCAATGCAAACTCTTGAAACTTAATCGTATCACCAGCACTTAATGAGCCATCTCGGCCCATTGACTCTTGCACTAATTGCATCCATTCGAGTAATGGCAATAGCGATTGAATGGTTTGTTTAAATTCTTTTGATAGATGCTCTCGGGCGCTAGCATTTAGCTCCTGATAAGCAAGAAAGAATACGCTGCCGTCCTGACTTTGCGCTAAGCGGCGATTAAGCGGTCTTAAGAAATGATTAAGTTCTTCCCGCACAACTTCATCTTGCAGGCGGCGAAATGCCTCAGCATCGGTTACTTCACAAACGCTAGCGCCGGCGAGCAACGTCTCTAACAATGGGCCATGTTCGATCATTAGAGTGCTCCTACTGTGGCTTGCTGTAATTGTTGTGCGAGTTTCGCTTCAATACGATTAACCTTAGGTTCAATTCGCTGTAAGCGTTTATATTGTTTATCAATTAAATAACGGTTCTTAAAGAGTGTTAAAACATCTGATTCTGGATTTGGAAATGCACCTACAATCGCAATGTTATTGCTGTCACAAGCATTAAAGAGCTTTTCAACGTTGTGATAAGCCAAGGTACCAATTTCATCAATAGGCCAATTAACCGCAATCTTAGCGTCACCACGCAATAGTCGGGTAAATGCCAGTAAGAACTTACATAAGATTAGGTATGCCATACCATGAGATGAAGACTCGAGTAACTGACGATCGTTTTTGATCACCAAATCGTTACCGCCTTCATTCAAGTGAAGCTCAAGGCGCAATAGCGACTCAATCGAGTAACTCGAATCTGAGCGAAGCAAATCGACCACATCACTTAGCGCATCAATGTATTCATCTGACGGCAACTCTTTACCACTGTCACGCCATTGCTCGTACAGTGAAGCAAAGCGTTTCAGTGGCGACCAGAAATTAAGTTCATCCACGGTGGAAATAATTTTAACCTCTGAGCGGTTTATGCCATCGAGGGTTAAATCATCGGCAACGGCGGCGGTTAATCGTTTCGATTGCCCTGCGATGCGGCGGTTAATATCACTAAATACCACAAAGAATTTGTGCAAATCACCACCGATGGTTTCACCTTGCTCAAGAATTTGGCGCTGCTGATCCGCCAATATTCGTAGTAAATCGCTAAAGATTGGCAAGCGCTCGCGCATATCTGCCTGTTCATCTAAACGAGACAATTCGCTCATCATCAAGTCCAGGAACTGTTTTTGTGCATCCACAATAAGTTGGCTTTCGAACTGGTTAAGCTTATCCTTCAAGCTTGCCTGGGTTTTACTACACTGCTCCAAACCTTGGCTGGTACGACTGATTCGTTCACTTTGGTCGCCTTCAATTGGTGCCAGCCCTTGAGATAACGCGGGACTAATTGTTAGTTGAGATAGCTTAGTTACCAATGGTTGTAACGCGTCCATCAGTTTAGCTAATTTCGCCATCGACTCTTTTAGCTCACTTCGCTTGTTCTCTAGCTCTCTCTGGCGCTGATTGAACTGCGTTTTTTGTTGATTAAGCTGCGTGGTTAGACTCTGCACCTTGGCTTTGAGGTTAGCTTCATCTTCGAGGTACTTAGGACGTGATTTTTGCCACTGTACGTCGATGAAATTACGATATTCTCTTAGCTCATCTTGGCGTGACCTAACCTGACTAATATTTGATTCTAATTCGCTAATCCTAGCTTTTAAAGACGCTATAGTTTTAGGATCTATATCCTTCTCGGCCAGCTCGGCTTCAAACGCCTGTTGCAACTGCTTAATTTGTGCTTTATTGGTATCGCGCTTATGCTCAATTTGCGCTTCGAGCTCTTTTAACTGCTCGTTAAACAAATCAATTTCTTGTTGCCAATCCGCTTTAAACTCTAATAATTGAGTCTGGTGGTCGTCCTTTAATTCGTTTAAGACATCGCTCTTTTGGCCACTGAGTTTCACAACTTGCTCACTTGCCTCTTTCAAACCAATACTGGCGCTATCTCTGCGCTCAGTTAAGCTTGCTTTGTTGGCTTGTAAGACACGCTGCTTTGATTCCTTCGCAAAATTTACTTCGTTACTTAGCTCACTCAATCGTTGCTTTGTTTGCTGAGTTGTCTCAAAACGCTGTTTAACCTTGGCATGTGCATCAGTCAGTGACTTTTCCGCTGTTTCTTGTTCAGCTTGAGCCGATATTAAACGATGTTCTAACTGCTCTTTCTCTATACGCAATGCCGCTTCATCTTGAGCATAACTTGGTGACTCGATTTCACTAAGATTAAGCTTAATGCCAAATAAATCGCTTTGGTTGTCACCGACTTTGGGCTGAAGATCACTACGTTCAAGTAAGTCTTGATTAATGACTTTGCCGATGGTGTTTTCCCAACCATCGATATTGCCACGTAAGAAGTGGCGCAGTGAACCTTGCTCAGGCGTTATTTGCTGCTCTAGTAACCGTAACGTTTTCGACACTTGATGAACCTGGGTGCGACTTTGCTCCAGCTTTGACTGTGCTTGCTGTTGTAGCTGACGCGCTTGTTGATGTTCACGCTCAACCCGGCTAAGTTGTTCGTTTAAATCACGCCAGTTGTCTTGGCTTAGTTCCAGTCGCTTGTCGCTTAGGCTTAAATCTTCCTGCTCTTGGGCGGTTGGCCCCATATTATCAATTTGAGCTTGGCGCTCTATTTGCTGATGTTTGAATCGGTTGATTTGTTGATCATAGTCTTGCGCTAACGAATCTTTACGCGATAGGTATTGTTCGTTAAGACTATCTTTTTTATCGCTTTGATTTTGGCGAGCTTCTTCCCTCTGCCCTTCAATAACTCTTGCTTGCTTACGGTTTTTAACCGTTAAACGCTCTAACGATTCATTTAATGTAAGCTTTTGGCTGTTTAGCGTTGTTTCTAAATCACCAACTTGTTCCAGCAACAGACGTAAATGTGATTGCTGCTCACTGAGCTCTTCAATCCACAACGGTAGCGCATCGGAATCTAATGCCAGTTGCTCAATATCGCTATCTTGGTAGTTGTCGTAGGCCACTTGCATGGCATCAAGTTGCTGCTCTGCTTGATTTAGCTCTGCTTTGGTTTTACTCAGCTGGCTATTGAATGAAGACTCACTTTCATTGAAATCGTTTCTTAGCTCCGAGAGCTGGCTACGCAGTTGTTTTTCATTTTCATCAATATCGGCACGTTCTGTACGAGAGCGTGCTAAGTCCTCATTTATCAGTGGTGTTAGCTGCGCAAGTTGCCCCTCAATACTGTTGAGGTTAACGGCGACTTGCTCAATCTCACTATGCTGCGCTTCAAGTGAACTGAGGCGCATCGATTGACGCATTTGTTTAATCCAGTCACGCGCTTTGGTGTTTTTAACTCGCGTTGTTGGTTGCACTAAGCCATCTTCTTCAAAAATAGCGGCAAGCATGGTTTTTAGTGTATCCATCTTGCCTTCTTTGGCATGTACGGCACTAACAAGTTTTTCCAGGTGACGTACCTTGTGGCGCGGTGCAACCAACGAATAGCGTGCTGCAAGCTGGCGCAATTTCATTCCATCACGGCTGTTGCCACGCAGCGCCGAAACATCATTTTGAATAATGGCGCGAAACTCACTTGTGGCATTTATTTTCGCAGACTTCTCGATACTTTTTTTGCTTAACTGCTCTAGCCAAAGTTTAGGTTCATAGGCAGAGACCTTGCCGTCTTCCCCCTGATATAGCAGCTGACTCTTATCGTAAGGCGCATCAACAAAGCGATATTGCACACCATCTTTAGCGCTATGGGTTAGAACCGCTTGGCATAATTCGCCTTCTTCTCGCTGATACTCATAAACCAAATAACTATTTGAATTCGGCAAATAGAAATCACCAAACTTACTTCGCGTTTTAGGTACCACCTTACTTGGTAGTTCACCATAAAAAACAGGCACTAAGCGTTGCAAGGTTGTTTTGCCCGATGCGTTAGTACCACAAATATTAGTGTGACCATCAAGGGAAAGTTCAACCACACCAGGCAGGTGTGTATTGATAAGAATGATGCGGCGTAAACTTGCCATGAGTACCTCAAATATGAATCCGTTATCAGGTATGATATAGGTAATTTACGATAGTACAAGGGATGAAGAAACAAGGAGATAAAAGTACATTTTAGTTAGCTTAAATTACGCTCAGCGCTGACTTAATAATAACCTATCCACGACTCATAAACGGGCCTCAACTTGTAAAGGAACAATGTTGTTCCTATACTAAAATCAAGTGTTTATTTAACAAAAATAGCCATATTGCTTGGTTTCCCTGTCTTAAATATAACCACTCCAATATTTCAACGGATCTGATGAGTTTCAATAGAGATGAAAGAAAGCAATAATTTAGGCAATAGTATCTTCAAGGGTGCGCTCTGGACTGTACTCATGCGATTCTCTGTACGCCTATTAGGCATCATCAGCGTATTGATATTGGCGCGCGTTTTAGTCCCTGAGGATTTCGGTCTCGTTGCCAAAGCAGTACTCATTTCAGGCTTTTTAGAGATGTGTAGTCAATTTGGTTTTGGTAATGCACTGATCAAAAACCAAGATGCTGACCAGCACGATTATAGTACAGCCTGGACACTCGCCATTATTCGCGGCGTAGTGATTGGCGGCATCCTTATTGGCTTATCCGGCTACTTTGCTCAGTTTCTAAAAGAGCCTGCACTTCAACCTGTTTTCTGTGTTTACGGCTTAGCGACATTAATTAGTGGTTTCACCAACATTGGTATCGTCGATTTTAGAAAGAAAATGAATTTTCATCTCGATTTTAAATTTAACCTTTACTTAAAACTCTCTTCTTTTTTCACCACGTTAACCATTGCACTCATTTGGCAAACCTATTGGGCTTTTCCGATTGGTATTTTGGTTAAAGAAATCACTTCGGTTATCGTAAGTTTTACGCTAAGTAACCATCGACCTAGCTTTAGCCTGAAGCGCTGGCGTCCCTTATTTGACTTTTCAAAGTGGATGCTTAGTTACAATATCCTCTCTGCAGTCTCACTAAAACTAGACGCCTTTATTCTCAGCCGCTTTGGCAATGAAAAAGAACTGGGGCTCTATACTGTTGCTTACGAGGTCGCTGGAACACCATCTGCTGAAATCGCAATGCCTGTCGCCCGCGCTTCCTTGCCAGGGCTTTCAAAGTTAAACCAAGAACCAGACAAGTTTCGACAGATGAATGCAGACATACTTGCCAATGTGCTTCTCATCACCATTCCTGCAGGGATGGGATTGTCAGCCTTGTCCGTTGAGGCGACAGCGCTACTTCTTGGAACCCAATGGAGTGATGCGGCCATTTATATTGAAATATTGGCAGTGTTTGGTATTACACGAGTGATTGGTTCAACAAGCGTGTCATCGCTCATCGCTTATGGCTTAGTCGACATGTTGGCAAAGCTATCTATTGCGGTATTACTTATTCGCTTAACGTGCCTGCCGTTAGGCTATTTTCTTGGGCAGAGTGTTGGCATGACTTTGGGTGTATTGGTAAGTGGAGGCTTGACCATGCTGATGTACTTAGCAATTCAAAGGCACTTTGGTATGCTGGCAATTGGCCAGCTATTCAGGCAGATATGGCGTTTGACCATCGCAAGTATTGTTATGTACTTCGCGCTAACCCTGTTTTTAGTGCCACTGCCATTGTTATCTGCGCTACCAACTGCCGTTTCATTGCTGATTATGGTGTTTGCTGGCGCTTTATTGTTTGTTGTTTGCCTAGTAACATTTTGGCTGTGTAGCGGTAAACCACAAGGTGTTGAACATACAACAATCAGTTGGTTCATGCGTAAGTTACCCCGGCAAAAATTAAGCGCATCATAACAGCGGCTCGCTTTTTTCTGTCCTTAAAAAATGATATCTTTGTACCAGCAAGAAAATTTTCCTTTAATCAAAATCTTAAGGGAGTGAGCAAGCATAGTGCAGCAAACGAAACTAGCACAAGATGAAAGTCTCTCAATTACATTAAATCACCAATTACTGCCATTAGAACAGCAGCGTATCGACGTCTATATGTCATTGCCCAATGAGATGGGCATTAGCCCACAAACGTTAGATGAACAAAGCTATTTTCACAGCAGCATTAAAACGCGTTCGGCTTATTATTCTGATCAGTTACATTTGCCCCTGGTTCGCAGTCGCTTTATTAGTGCGCAAAAAGGCCAGCAAGATGATTATCGCGTCAATCTCAATTTATTTTGTTATCAAATCAAAATGGCCCTTGATCTGGACGTAAAACAAGCGCTGCAGCAACGAGAGTCCGAAGAATTCTATCCAACAACACTTGAGCTAGCGACACAAACGATAGCTTTACTCAAAAAACTGCGCCGCAATAGTCCTAGCGACCAAAAATTTAAGTCATATTATGATAATGCTGACAACTACTTAAGCTGGCATGTCGAACAGTCCTTCTTGAAAATATTGGCCAAGGGGCCAAAAACCAGTGAGGACAGCGAAATAAGAGAGCAACTGTTAGCTCTTTGTCAGGCAGAAAATGATTATAGAGGCACTAACCAATACAACTCAAAAACCACGTTAGATGATCCCAACCGAATCACCAATAAAATGCGCTTGTTGCAGCGACTCATTGAATATGGAGTCGTTTTTAAAAAGGATGTTAGACATCTTAACAAGAACTTAAAGCGTGCCGTACGGGGCTGTGTAACCGCTATTATTATGGCATTTGTGATGACACTAGTGCTTAATGCACGTTCATCATTTACTGAAGTTACCATTGTTCTTGTCGCATTACTTGGGGTTATTTACGGGCTCCGTGAAACGTTCAAAGATGATATCACTCAAGCACTCTGGCGACGCATTCAACAGGGACTTCCTAAATGGCAACATACGTTTAGTAACAGTGCAACAAAAACCAAAGTTGCGAAACAAACGATTTGGCTTGAGTACATTAAAGCATCTCGTTTGCCACCTATTGTTAGCAAGCAGTTAAATAAAAGACGCCAGCAAAATAAATTGGCTGCTCAGTTGTTGCACTTTCGTAGTGAAACTAAGGTTATCGCTAAAAGGTTTCTTCCTGGGTATGATGAGATTCAGCAACAAATTACCTTTAACCTCACACCCTTTGTACGCTTTTTAAAAAAAGGCGAAGGCCGTTTATATACCTCAGATGGAAATAAGATCAGCCAGCAGGGAGTGGAACGTCGCTATCAAATCAACATGGTCTTGGTACAGACTCAAAAGGACGAACAATACATCCAACGATTTAAAGTGACTTTGAATCGCTCAGGGATTATCAATATCGAAGCGATGAACAAATCTGTACACAAAACAAACAAAGAGAACAAATAATAAGCTACCATTAATAAATTGTTACGTAAGTTTGAACATAACGGTCATATACGTTAGTTTAACCCCACTTAGTATTAGACGAAAGGCGATACTCTTTTTCATGGTCAAAAACGTATTTCTATTTCTTACACTGTTTTTTTTACTAATTTCTCCTCAAGCGCAAGCTGAGAATAGTGAAAAAGTTGTGTTGCAGTTAAAGTGGATTCACGCATTTCAATTTGCAGGGTACTATGCCGCGAAAGAGCAGGGATACTATCAGCAAGCAGGCCTTGATGTTGAGATCAGACCGGCACACCCAGAGACCGATGTCGTTGCGGCGGTCACTTCAGGTGAAGCGCAATATGGCGTAGGTATGAGCTCACTGTTACTCTCATATCATAACCAATCGCCAGTCGTTGTCTTAGCGACAATATTTCAGCATTCTCCGCTAATTATCCTGACGAAACAGACCAGCATTACCCAAGGGCTTCATGATTTAGTCGGTAAAAGTTTAATGGTCGAGAGACAATCGGACGAGTTAACGGCCTACTTAAAATTAGAAGGTATCACCCCTTCACAGTTGAGAATCATAGAACATAGTTTTAACCCATTAGACCTTAAACACGATCATATCGACGCAATCACTGCTTATGCGACCAATGAACCCTTTTTCTTAAGGGAAGCTGGCATACCTTATAATGCCTATACACCTCGCTCAGCGGGCATTGATTTCTACGGTGATAACTTGTTTACCACCAAACAAGAAATTGCAGATAATCCAGAGCGAGTCAAAGCCTTTCGCCAAGCCAGCCTCGAAGGGTGGAAATATGCAATGGCTCACCCTAAAGAGATAATCGAACTTATCCTCAGGGATTATCCAACAACCTATTCAAGAGATTTTTTAACCTTTGAGAGTCAGGAAATGGTTAAGCTTTTGCAGCCTAATTTAGTTGAAATGGGTTATATGAATCCAGGGCGATGGCGCCATATCGCAAATACCTATGCCGACTTAAATATGTTGCCAAAAGACATCTCTTTAGATGGTTTTATCTACCAAACAAAGCCAAAGTCCTATTCTGAATTCCTGTTTGGCTCGCTGGCAATAGCAATCGTACTGCTTCTTATCGTTTCTTATATCACCCTATACATATATAGGACCAACCGTAGACTAGATTTAGCACTGTCAGAGAGTGAAAACAATCAACGAGTTATTTGGCACCAGGCAAACATTGACCCCTTAACCAATCTACCCAATAAACGTTTGCTTATCGACCGTATCAAGCAACAAATAAAAAAATCAAAGCGTGACAAGCAACGCTTTGGTTTATTACACATCGATCTAGATCATTTCAAATTAATTAACGATAGTCGAGGCCATCATATTGGGGATGTATTGCTTAAGCAGGTAGCCCTTCGTCTCGAAAATACTGTGCGCAGCACAGATACCGTCGCCAGACTGGATGGCGACTCATTTGCGCTAATCCTTAGCGAAATCGCTGATCGCACCTCGGTAGATAATATCGCTAATAATATTTTGCAACTTATTAAGGAGCCATTTGATGTCGGCGGACAATCCTATTATCTGACGGTGAGCATCGGTATTGTAATTTACCCTGATGATAGTAAAAGTGTTAAGACGTTAATCCAGAACTTAAACCAAGCAATGTACCACGCTAAACGTACGGGACGAGACTGCTTTCACTATTATACAGAATCGATGCACCAACTTGCGGTTGAACGTATGGATCTGGCTAACGATCTTCGTCAGGCAATCAATCATGATGAATTCTTCTTAGTTTACCAACCCATCGTAGAGCTAACATCCAAGAAAACGATCAAAGCGGAAGCACTAGTGCGTTGGCGGCACCCTCAAAAAGGGTTAGTCATGCCCAATGATTTTATTACCATTGCTGAAGAGACTGGAACAATCACAGAACTTGGTGACTGGATTTTCGACACAGCCGTAACGCAATTAAAGCAGTGGCAAAACCGATATTCCCCAGACTTCGCAATGAATATCAATAGCTCGCCACGCCAATACCAAAAAAATGGGGATTTCATACAGGGCTGGCTCAATACGTTAGAGCGCCTCTCTATCAATAACGAAACAGTAACGATAGAAATCACTGAAAGCTTGTTAATGAAAAACAAGTCTCAGGTTAGCGAACACCTAAAGCTATTTAGTAATAATGGCGTCAAGTTAGCGCTTGATGATTTTGGTACGGGTTACTCCTCTCTTGCATACATCAAGAATTTCAAGCTCGACTATGTGAAAATTGACCGTGAATTTGTGAAAAACATTACCGAAAATCGCGATGATTTAGTGTTGTGTGAGGTTATTATTATTATGGCTCATCAACTTGGATTGAAAGTGGTTGCTGAAGGAATCGAAACGCAAGAGCAGTGCGACTTACTACTCAAGGTAGGTTGTGATTATGGTCAGGGCTATTTGTTTTCCAAGCCGCTTGATACAGACTCATTTGAACAACTGATGGCACAATCCTATCAACATGTAACCACATAGTCTCAAGGGATAGGATTGATATTATTCGCTATGCTTGCCGCAGTTCCAGCATAGCTCAAATGCGCTTGTATTTTCCTCACCACATTCATTACAGCGCCACAATGTTTGTTGAATAGACTCATGCATCTTCAGTAATTCCTGCGCCTTATCAAAACTCGCCTCATTAACCCAAAGCTCAGGCCACGCATCAAAAGGTGAAATATCGCCTGCAGCACCAGCAATAAATTCATTTCTCACCTGTGATTCAATGCCGGCATTTTCAAGTATATTCTTTGCGTTCACCACTAAAAATAATTGTTGATTGCTATACACTAATTTCATTTTATTATCCGTATGATGTTACAACTCATGCCATGGATATTAGCAGCCACCAAACAAAAACGGCAACTTTAAAAAGTTGCCGTTTTACTCATTTAACCTGTGTTATGCGCAGCTCAATTGATATTCATTGATCATTTGTTCAACCAAAGATTCACATGACACAATACTGTCTATCCCAGTAACGCCATGTCCAGCTGACCATACATCTTGCCACGCTTTGCTGCTATCAGCGCCAGTTGGCGTAAGCTTCTCGCCAAAGTTAACATTACCCGGATTAAGTAGCGCGTCCATGTCATAACCAGCATTAGCCAAGCTTTGCTTCATAAAATTAGATGGTACGCCGGTAATCGCAGGCGTATGTACGACATCATCGGCGCCTGATTCAATGATCATCTCTTTGTGCCCTTGCGGTGCTCTACTTTCAAGCGTATTAATAAAGCGTGTGCCAACATAGGCTAGGTCAGCGCCCATAACCTGCGCCGCCTTCACTTGATTACCTTTGTTAATACAGCCACCCAGAAGTAGCGTTTTATGCCAAAACTGACGGATTTCTTCCACCAAAGAGAATGGATTAATCGTGCCAGCATGCCCACCGGCACCGCTACTAACGGCAATAATGCCATCGACATTGGCATCAGCTGCTTTTTTAGCATGGCGCGATGTGGTCGCATCATGGAAAACCACACCGCCATAAGCATGGACTTGATCAACCACTTGGCGAAGCGCACCAAGCGCTGTAATAACCAGCGGCACTTTATGCTTGATACATAGCGCAAGGTCGGCTTCCAGTCGGGGGTTAGAGCCATGTACGATAAGATTAACGCCATAAGGAGCAGGTTTGATCCCAGTTTCCTTTTCAAAGGCTGCAAGCTCACTATTAATTTGAATTAGCCACTGCTCAAACCCTTCACTGGTGCGTTGGTTTAGGGCTGGAAAGGTCCCAACAATTCCTTTTTTACAGCCAGCAATAACAAGATCTGGTCCCGAAACCAAAAACATTGGCGCCATAACCACGGGAATAGATAAACGATCCTTCCATTGGGCTGGTAATATTTGCTTGCTCATGGTGAACTCCTATTCTTCTAATTCGATTAACAACTGGCGTCCTTTCACTTGATCGCCAACCGCTACTGATATTTGTTTAACCACGCCATCAATGGAAGCTTTAAGAGGGTGTTCCATCTTCATCGCTTCGATAACGGCCATCACCTGACCGCTTTTTACCGCTTGTCCTATCTCAACGGGTACATCGATAACAACGCCGTCCATCGAGGCAACAAGTTTATTCGAACCGCCACTAGCATTTTTAGTCACCACCAGCGTGGTGTCATTAAAATACAGATTTCCGCGAATGCTACTTAACCATAAGCTTGGCATCGTCGCCTGTTTATCAATGCTAAAAGCAATAGATTTCATCACGCCATTTTGGATATAGCGTAAATGGTTTGGCGCAAGCGCCTCTAGTGCTATTTCTGTGCTAAAACTATCACACTCTAGCTGATAACTGTTTGCTCCGCCGTGTAATACCGTCCAATGCTGCTCAGTTTCCTGACAGGTAAGCTTGACTAAGCGCTGGCCAACGGTGGCGCTATGAAAACTTCGCGTGGAGTGATTATTAACATCAACGCTCATCAATAAGGCTGCAATTGCCCACTCATTTGGGTCAATCAGCTGCGCGCTTAGACTTGGGTTATTATTAAAATGGTCGCCAACAAAATTAGTCGTTGCCGCGCCTTTAACAAAAGTATCGCAGGTGAGTAACTCGTTAAGAAACGCGCGATTATCACGTACACCAAGCAAGTGAGAATCCTGCACCAAACGCACTAAACGGCGGCGAGCTTGTTCACGGTTTTGGCCATAGGCAATAAATTTTGCCAACATCGGATCGTAAAACGCGCTAATTTCACTGCCTTGCTTAATGCCGCTATCGATACGCACGCCAGCAATCACCTCGCCCGACACAGAATCGGTTAGAGCTGGTCGCCATAAATCAACTTTGCCCGTTTGTGGCATGAAATTATTGGCAGGATCTTCAGCATAAAGACGCACTTCAATTGCATGACCTGTTAACTCAACATCTGACTGTGTGATAGGCAAAGCCTCGCCAGCAGCAATACGCAATTGCAGTTCAACTAAATCCAAGTTGGTCACTAATTCCGTGACCGGATGCTCTACTTGCAAACGGGTATTCATTTCTAAAAAATAAAACGCATTATCCGGCGCTAATAAAAACTCCACCGTGCCAGCGCCAACATAATTGCAAGCTTTGGCCGCTTGTACAGCCGCCTCACCCATTTGCGCGCGAAGCGCTGGGGTTAAAATAAGCGATGGCGCTTCTTCAACGACCTTTTGATGACGACGCTGTACACTACAATCACGCTCCCCCAGGTGAATTACATTACCTTGCGTATCAGCAAATACCTGAATTTCGATATGACGTGCATTAAGTAGTGCTTTTTCTAAAATAAGCTCATCACTACCAAAGGCATTTAACGCCTCAGAGCGAGCCGACTTGATTGAATCGCTCAATTGATTTTGCTTGGCAACAATTCGCATACCACGGCCACCACCGCCAGCAGAGGCTTTAACCATTAATGGAAAGCCAATGCTTAACGCCGCCTTTATTAATGCATCATCACTTTGATCTTTGCTTTCATACCCGGGAATACAAGGAACATCAGCCTCAATCATCGCTACTTTCGAGGCACGCTTGCTGCCCATTAGCTCAATAGCACGTGCACTTGGTCCAATAAAAGTAATATCAGCAGCCAAACACGCCGTTGCAAACTCACTATTCTCAGACAAGAAACCATAGCCCGGGTGAATCGCATCAGCCTGCGTTGCCTTAGCGGCATCTAGAATTTTGTGAGTACTTAGGTAACTGTCACTGGCAGCTCCTTCACCAATGCAAACGGCTTCATCGGCAAGAGCAACATGAGGCGCCCCTTTATCGTTAACAGAATAGACTGCTACGGTGCGAAACCCTAATGCCTTTGCTGTGCGGATAACACGAACGGCAATTTCCCCACGATTAGCAATTAATACTTTATTAAACATAATCAGATAGTCCCTCTACCATTGTGGCGCTTAGCCTTGATGCCAGTTTGGCTTTCGTTTTTGCGCGAACGCTGTTGCACCTTCAATGCCCTCTTTTGCCACACTGTTAGCAAAATCTTTGGCGGCTTGGTCAAGTAAATCACTCATATCAACTTGTCCCACCTGATGAAGTAAAGCTTTGGTCATTTGAGTCGCCTGTGGCGCACAATTTAATGCCGCCGCGATTGCAGCGCTAACTTGGCGTTGCAAATCTTCTTCATTGACAGCAACCTGATGAATTAAACCAAACGCCAATGCCTCTTCGCTGGTGATACGCAGCCCTAATAATGCCAAACGGCGCGCCGCTGTCAGCCCAACACGCTCAACCACGAAGGGAGCGATTTGGGCAGGTAAAATACCTAATGAGGTTTCTGGCATCGCAAACCTGCTGCTGTTGTCACTAATCGCGACATCACTTACACACGCTAAACCCAAGCCGCCACCAAGTACGGCACCTTGTAGCGCGCAGATCACGACACAGGGTAGCGTATTGGCTTTTTCTATCATCAAACCAAAGGCGCGATTTAACTTTGCTAGTGCCACGCTATCACCACGGCTAGCCTGCATGTCTTTAATATCGCCACCGGCGCAAAAGTTACCTGCTGCGCCTTGAAGCACCAACACGCGCACTTTCGCTTTGGCAACGTAATCCATCACCTGGCTTAATTCATTCACCATGACCAAGTTCATTGCATTGGCTGTTTTTGGACGATTTAAAGTCACGGTCAATACACCGCTTTGTTCGTCAACCAATAGGGTTTCTAGTGGACTCATTACAAGTTACCCTTTCGTAATCATGTCTTTGGCGATAATGCTCAGCATAATCTCATCGGCGCCGCCACCGATTGAGCCGATGCGATTATCACGATAGAAACGACTGACGATGTTATCCCACATAAAGCCCATGCCGCCCCAGTATTGCAAGCAAGCATCACTCACCTCTCGCGCCAAGCGTCCTGATTTTAGCTTGGCCATCGACGCAAGGCGCGTCACATCTTCACCTCTAATGTACTGCTCGCTTGCTTGGTAGGTTAATGCGCGTAATGACTCAACATCAGTTTGAAGTTCTGCTAAACGAAATTGAATCGCTTGGTTAGCAATGAGCGGCTGACCAAAGGCTTGGCGCTCTTTGGTATAAGCAAGGGTATCGTTAATACAAATTTCCATGCCTTTAATTGACATCGCCGCAACGTATAAACGCTCTTCTTGGAATTGCTTCATTTGCATCACAAAGCCGGCCCCTTCCGCGCCGATGATATTCTTTTGCGGAACGCGCACGTTATCGAAAAAAATCTGCGCCGTGTCAGAGCAGCGCATCCCCAGTTTGTCTAACTTGTCTGAAAAAGTGATGCCCGGCGTATTGGTTGGTACAACGATTAATGATTTATTTTTGTGTGGAGCATCGTCTGAGGTATTACATAATAAACAGATAAAATCGGCTTGGGTTGCGTTGGTTATCCACATTTTGGTGCCATTAATCACATAATCATCTCCGTCTTTTTCCGCTTTGGTTTTAAGACCTGCCACATCACTACCAGCACCAGGTTCACTTACGCCGATACACGCGACCATGTCACCGGCAATGGCTGGGGCTAAAAAGGTTTCGCGGACATAGTCACTACCAAAGCGAGCCAATGCAGGTGTTGCCATATTGGTTTGCACACCAATTGCCATTGGTACGCCGCCGCAGCGCACCGCACCAAACTCTTCAGCGGCTATTATTTCGTAGCTGTAATCCAGTCCCATACCGCCGTTTTCTACTGGCTTGCTGATCCCTAATAAACCTAAGTCACCCATTTTCTTAAATAGCGCTTTGGCTGGGAATAAACCTGATTTTTCCCACTCATCAACGTATGGGTTTATTTCGTTTTCAACGAAATTGGCGATGGTGCGTTTTAGTTCTATATGCTCTTGAGTGAGTATCATGTTTTCCCTATTTCCCTTTAAATACCAACGGTATTTTCTTTGTATTTATAAATGCTTGCCCAAATTAACTAGAGCGAAGTGGGATAAAGTAAGCCAGCCGTTACTAGCATGGATGCTAGTTCGAGTCCCCATGGAAGGGTTTACGATGAGCTGAGCGCCTTTGTTCTACTTCGCTCTTTGCGCTTGCTAACATTCGTTACAACTAAAATCTGGCTACGCCAAAGCTATTACTTCTCAGTTCTCGGTATTCGCTTTGCCAGCACATGTCGAGTAAGTTTGCTAATAGCTCTCGGGTGTCTCGAGGGTCTATTAAGCCATCATCCCATAGGCGTGCTGTGCCAAAGACCGCGGTGGAGCCGGCGTTTAGTTTGGCGGCGGTCATCTGCTCCATTTGTTCCAATTGGGCTTGGTCTGGTTGTTGGCCCATTTTTAGCATTTTTTCTTCAGTGACAATGCGTAATACCTTGCCTGCCTGTTCGCCGCCCATTACCGCGGTTTTGGCGTTTGGCCAAGCGAAGATAAAGCGAGGATCAAGGCCGCGGCCACACATGGCATAGTTCCCTGCGCCATATGAGCCACCGATTAAGATTGAAATCTTAGGCACACTTGCATTGGCGACTGCTTGAATAAGTTTTGAGCCGTGCTTGATAATCCCGTTTTGTTCGGCATCGGTGCCCACCATAAATCCGGTGGTATTGTGCAAGAACAACAGTGCGCGGTTGGTTTGTTCACAGAGTTGAATAAACTGTGCAGCCTTATTGGCGCCTTTTGGCGTGATTGGACCATTATTACCGATGACCCCGATACTTTGTCCGTCAATAAATGCAAAACCACACACGGTTTGTAAATCAAACTCCGGTTTAAAATCTTGGAAGTCGGAGTCATCGACTAAACGTGCAATGATCTCTCGCACATCATATGGTTTCTTGCTTTCGCTTGGAATAATGCCAAGTAACTCGTCACAGGAATAACGCGGAGCCTTAACTTCGCGCTTGCTTGGTAACGCTAGCTGCTCATTCCAGCCCAGGCTTGCGGTGATATCACGCGCGATTGCAATACCATCATTATCATCTTGGGCAAGGTAATCTGCGGTGCCTGCGTCATAAACATGAATGTCACTGCCGCCAAGCTCTTCGTCGGTAGCGATTTCGCCCGTTGCCGCTTTAAGTAGAGGCGGGCCAGCGAGAAACATTTTGGTTTTATTTTTTACCGCAACAATATAATCAGATAGCCCTGGTTGGTATGCGCCACCTGCTGTTGCATTACCATGGACCACGGTAATTTGCGGTACGCCAGCTTTTGATAATCGTGCTTGGTTAGCGAAAGCACGGGCACCAGGAACAAAAATGTCGGTGGCGTAGTTTAGATTTGCGCCACCGCTTTCCGCCAAGGTAATTAACGGTAGCTTATTTTCGTGGGCAATTTCTTGTAAGCGCAGGGTTTTATCCAGCCCTGTAGGCGAAATGGTGCCGCCTTTTATTGCACAGTTGTTCACTTGCAACATACAGCGCACGCCACGAACAAAGCCGATGCCCGCGATAATACCGCCACCAGCGGTGCTGCCATCTTTATCGTCATGCATCTTGTAGCCAGCAAGACTGCTTAGTTCAATAAAGCTCGAGCCGGGGTCAAGCAATAGCGCTAGCCGTTCGCGCGGCAGTAACTTACCTTGTTTGTGAAATTTTGCCTGTACTGCCTGGGCCTTATCAAGTACAGCTTGCTCCAGCCCACGAAACGCTTCGATAGTGGCCAGCATTGCTTGACGGTTGACTGCAAAGTCGCTGCCATGAACATCTATTTGAGATTGAATAACTGCCACGGTTATGCTCCTTTCGCTTGATTTAATACATGCTGACTAATTGAAATTGGCATAGCGAGTAGTTGCTGCGCCAACGCCTTTCCTTGCGGGTCGATTCGCAGGCTAGCCATCCCACCACCATCCAAACAATGAGTAATAAGAATATTGATGCTCTTAATGGCTGGCAGCTGATAACGACTGACTATGCTTTGCTCGCTAAGCATATGAGCGAAATAACTGGCAATGCGAGTTTCGGTTAGTGCTGCTTCAATGTAGGGTAAGAATGACTGATGACGCGCGATAACACCGATGTTGGCATGATCGCCTTTATCGCCACTGCGCGCCAGCGCCAGTTCAACCAATGGCACATCGATATTATCATCAGTTGCATCAATACTGTTTTCAGTCCAGTTGGTTGCGGTTAGGTTAAGTGGCTCACCGCTTTTAATCGACACCGTTTTAGGCTGATTATCAAAATCATTCACCAAAGAAAAAGTTGCTGATACTCGCGCTTTATCTAATAAGAATGAGAATAAACATATACGTGGGCTGGCTTTTGGACGACCACCCACTAATCCCGTGATCCCCGGCGCCATTGCAGTTGCAGCTTGCGCAATTTCTAAACCAAAGATACCAAGTGCCCGTTTATCTTGATGAGATACACCGATTTTTACCACCACTTCACGCGCTGCTTGCGCGAGTGAATGCACGCCATAAGTTGCTTCACTGCCAAGCACCTCGATATTGACATTATCAAAGTCTGGGACACCTTTAAGCTTAAATAAACCCCGTACCCGTTTGATAACGGCATCGGCCACGACTTGCCCTTTGCCCGCCGCATCGATGCCGCCAATCATAAAGGTAGCGGTTGTACGATAGCCGTCAAGATAGGTAGCACTGACTTTATATTGCGCGCTTGGGCTTTGTCCCGTCGCGCCACTCACCCGTACCGTATCGCCAACTTGCTCAAGCGCTACCTTGCTAAAGTCACAAGTAACATCTGGGAGTAAATAAGCTGTTGGGTCACCAATCTCATATAAAAGCTGTTCGGCAACGGTATCAGTGCTAACTAAGCCCCCGGTATTTTGAGGTTTACTAACACTAAAAGAGCCGTCTTCATTACACTCAACAATAGGGAACCCCATATTGGCGTAACCATCACGCACTAAGTGCCAGTCGGTAAAGTTACCACCTGTTGCTTGGGTGCCACATTCGATAATATGTCCAGCTAATGAAGCTTGGCTAAGCTTGTCAAAATCAGTCCATGACCAATCAAACTCATGTACTAAAGGACCGACAACCACGGCGCTATCAACCACCCGGCCAGTAATAACAATGTCTGCACCAGCAGCTAAAGCAGCCGCTATGGATGGCGCGCCCAGGTAGGCATTAACACTTGTTAGATTTTGCGGAATAGCTTGACCGCTAAACATTTCTTTGGCGCCCAAAAAATCACCTTGTTGCGAAGTTAGGTTATCTCCCTCAACCACAGCAACCACTAGATCCAAGCCACTTTTTGCCACAACCTCTGCCAGTGCTTGCGCGCAGCCTCGGGCATTAATACCGCCAGCATTGCTACATACCTTAATGCCTTGTTCTTTAATCTGGCTAAGCAATGGTTTTAATGTATAGACAAAATCAGGTGCAAATCCCGCATCAGGACTTTTCAATTGCGCGCCGGCCATAATTGACATCGTCATTTCAGCTAAATAATCAAAGACTAGGTAGTCTAAGTTACCGCCATTGACTAACTGGTGCGCGGCGGCGCCGGTATCCCCCCAGAAAGCGGATGCACAACCAATGCGAACTGTTTTTTGTGTTGTCATGTTTTAGGCTCGTTCAAACAAGTGTTCATAATTGCTTCACACCTTACCAAGCAAACGCTTGGTAAGCAATAGCGCAACCACAAAAAACCAAGCGCTTGCTTTGTTGATCGTTTTATCGTTAAGATGGGTTGTTAGTTCAATCGGTATAACAATAAAAATAATGTCTTTTGGGAGCTAAACTACAAATGATTACTCAATCACTTGCACAAAACCTTGTTGAACGCGTTGCATTTGGCGATACACTACGACGCCGCGCCCGCGATTCAGGCGCCAGCACAGCGATAATCGGTTATAACGAGCAAGGCCGTCACAGCATTACCTATGCTGAGCTTAATCAACAGGCTAACAAATTAGTAAGAGGCTTACGTCAAGAGGGACTGGAACAAGGGGATAGCATTGCCCTGCTTGCTACCAATAGCATCGAATTCTTTATCGCCTTATTTGCCTGTTATAAAGGCGGCTTTGTCGCGGTACCAATCAACTTTTTGCAAAATATTACTGATATTCACTACAATCTTGAGCAAGCCAATACCAAAGCAGTGATCGCCGAGTCACGGTTTATGCCACTAACGCTGAGCCGCCAACTAACTAGCATTAAAATCCGTATTAGCACCAACCCATGCGATGAGTGGATATCGCTCGGGCAACTGATGGCATCGCAATCAGGGCAAGACATTGACGATATCATCATTAATGATCGCGATACTGCACATATTCTTTTCTCAAGTGGCACCACATCAAAAGCCAAAGGTATAGAAACCTCACATCTCGCCATTACAATGACCACGTTAACGACGCCAATTGGTTTTAATTTTGCTTTGAAACATCGACATTTGGCTGTGCTGCCAACATTTCACTGTGCGGCACTAACCTTCTGCCTGTCGACACTACACCTTGGCGGTACCCTAAGTTTGATTGCCGCATTTGAGCCACAAGCCATCGCAAAAATACTGCATAGCGAGCACATTCAAAGCACCGGTCTACTCCCCGTCATGTGGAAAGCCCTTATCGCGTTGCCAGACTTAGCCAGCTATGATCACAGCGCCCTTGAAACAGGGATATATGCGATGGCGCCAATGGATAATGCCACACTAGATTCCCTTCGCAGCACCTTTAACGGCTGCAAGTTTCATCTAGGAACCGGACAGTCTGAATTCACGCCAGTGACCAGTATTTTTTATGATCGCAGCGACACCCAGTTTAGCCAAGGAAATTACTGGGGCGTGCCAACACTACTCACTGACCAAGCGATTCTTGATGAGCAAGGCAATGAAGTGGCGCATGGGCAAAAAGGCGAAATTTGTTGGCGCGGGCCCCAGGTAATGAGCCGTTACTTAAATAATCAAAATGAATCACATCAAGCCAGTCAATTTGGCTGGCACCACTCGGGCGATCTGGGCTTAATCGATGATAAAGGGCAGCTATTATTCATTGATCGTAAAAAAGATATTATAAAATCTGGCGGTGAAAATGTTGCCTCAATCAAAGTAGAGCAAGTTTTACTAGGTGCAGATAATGTGGTTCAAGTGGCCGTATTTGGCGTCCCCCATGAGCAGTGGGTAGAAGCCGTTATTGGCGCAGTCCAGTTAAGCCCTAATGCCAATTTTGATGAAGAAACCATCATCAACCATTGCAAGGAGCAATTGGCCGGTTTTGAGGTACCAAAGCGAATATTAAAACTAGCTGAGTTTCCGTTAACAGCCACGGGTAAAGTTCAGAAAAACGAATTGCGCTCACAATACAGCAAGCTATTTGATTAAATATTTTTAAGGTCAGATAACTCAACAAGTTTTATCTTGTTGTGAGTTTGAGTTAAGCTGACCAAAACTTATATACACTCACTCTTTAAGGCTGATAATGTCATTCACCCCGTTAAGCAGTAAACAAACCAGCGAACTTACTGGGCAATTAATTGCACAAGGGACAATAGTCGACCCTAAGAGCGCTAAAGGGCGTCTTTTAAAAGCGGCGGCCAGGCTGTTTAGAGATAATGGTTTTGAGCGCACCACCGTACGAGAGCTCGCAAAAGAAGTAGGAATACAGTCTGGCAGTTTGTTCCATCATTATGCCAGCAAACAAGAGATATTGCGTAACGTGGTTGAGCAAACGATTTTACTCAATACAGAGCTCATGCAATTATCCATTAGTCAGAATCAGACCAGTCAAGATAAGCTACAAGCATTAATATTGTGTGAATTGCAATCGATTTTGATAGACACTGGTAATGAAATGTCCGTTTTAGTGTATGAATGGCGTGGCTTGAACGAGCATAACCAAGCACAAATTTTGGCACTTAGAGACAAATATGAGCAACTGTGGCTTGATATACTAAACCAAGCTTATCAAGAAGGCCTGATTACTTTACAGCCTAATATTTTACGCCGCTTATTAACAGGGGCAATTAGCTGGAGCGTAAATTGGTATAACCCTAAAGGTGACTTGTCACTCGAAGAACTTGCTCAAATGACCCTTTCTCTGGCACTAAAAGGGAAAAATAACTAGAAATTTGAGTAAAAGTTCTATATTAATGTAGGGTTGAATTCATACACTTGTATTAATTTATTTGAAGTTGTCGGCCAAATGACCACTTCAAACCATAATAATAAAATTAATGGGGCTTGGAGCATCGCGATTAGCTACGCTATTTTAAGATGATTTACGCTACCATTAATTACCAATTCGTTGCTTTAAGGAGACAACAATGGAAGCATCTTTCTGGGACGGCAAACGTGCCCCTGGTGTCGTTGATTCACTAGACTTTTCCCTTTATGACTCAGTTGTAGAAGTTGTAGAACTTGCATTTAAAAATTACCCTAACCGCCCTGCATTCACGGGTTTAGGTCATACCATGACCTACGGTGATATCGATACATACAGTGCCGCCTTTGCAAACTACCTACAAACCCAAACTGACTTAAAACCGGGGGATGCTTTCGCCATTCAAATGCCGAACGTGCTGCAATACCCTATTGCCATGTTTGGCGCTCTGAGGGCTGGTATGCGCGTAGTAAACACTAACCCACTGTACACTGAGCGTGAAATGATTCATCAGTTCAATGACTCGGGTGCCAAAGCGCTACTTTGTATGGATATTTTCGCCAAATCAGTGCAAAACATTCAATCGCAAACAGGTATCAAGACTGTAATTGTCACTTCAATGGCTGACATGGTACCAGGCATAAAACGTCACGTGATTAACGGCGTGCTAAAATACGTCAAAAAGATGGTGCCTAAATATGATCTGCCCGAAGCGTTATCTTTTAGAGATATTCTACTGGCAAACCTTAACAAAGGGTTCAAAGCCACTCATCTGTCAGCACCAGATGATACTGTTGTACTGCAATATACCGGTGGTACAACAGGCGTATCTAAAGGCGCTGAACTAACCAACCGGAACCTTGTGGCGAACATGCAACAAGCAGCGACAATGCTCGCGCAAGAAGATGGCAACGGTAACAAGTTAGTCGACCTAAGCGATGCAACCGTTGTTGCACCACTACCGCTTTATCATATCTACTCATTCACTGTTCACTTAATGGCGTTTTTCCATTTAGGTATGCATAGTGTCCTAATCGCCAATCCACGTGATACAGAAACCTTTATTAAGGCGATTAAGCCATTCCAATTAACTGGTTTTGTTGGTTTAAATACCTTATTTGTTTCATTAATGTCGAGCGAGAATTTTGCGAAGCTTGATTTTAGCAAATTGAAATTCACCCTATCTGGCGGTACTGCACTATTGGCCGATACAGCCAATCGTTGGAACGAAGTCACCGGTTCGCCAATTTCAGAGGCTTACGGCCTGACTGAAACCTCACCAGCCGTGTGTATGAATCCACTAAATGGCTTGGAGCGTCTAGGCACTGTAGGACAAGCATTACAAGGCACCGCTGTTAAATGTATCGATGATGAAGGTAACGAAGTTGCCATCGGTGAGCGAGGCGAACTTTGCATTAGCGGCCCACAAGTAATGAAAGGTTACTGGCAGCAAGAGCAGGCCACCAAAGATACATTTACCGAAGACGGCAAATGGCTAAAAACTGGTGATGTGGCGATTATCGATGAGGACGGTTTCATTTCAATTGTAGATCGTATTAAAGACATGATTTTAGTCTCTGGCTTTAACGTTTACCCTAACGAAATTGAAGATGTGCTATCAACACACCCTGAAGTTGAAAATTGCGCTGCCATTGGTGTGCCAGATGAAAAAACAGGAGAAACCGTTAAAGTATTTATCGTGGCCAAAGGGGAGAAACAACTGAGCATTTCAGAGATCAAAGATTACTGTCGTGATCGACTAACAGCATACAAATTACCACGCCAAGTGGAGTATCGCGATAGCCTGCCAATGACCAATGTTGGTAAAATATTACGTCGCGAGTTGCGCTAAGCTTAAAACGACCAATTAAAAAAGCAGCTTTGGCTGCTTTTTTATTGCCACTATTTAAAAGTGACCTTACCGCCAATCATTTTAAACGCTGGCGTGCCACGCACCAAAGTATCCCTGGCAAATTGTTGCTCGCAGTTGGGACAGACACAAGGCAGCTGTGTGTAATCTTCACTAATCCGCTCTTTAAAACATTTTACCAATGCTCCTTTACCGCCTTTGCGATACTTGAACAATTGCGCTTTGCACTTCGCACAATAGACATCGACTGTCTTCGTTGGACCTTTTTTATTGGGTTTTGCCATGGGATGACCAGTAAGTTCAGTGATTCCACATTATAACCAAAAAACCCCAACATCAAATGATGCCGGGGTGTTCCAATAGAGAGAACGAGAGAGATAAGTGTTACTGATCGACTAGCGTTTGCTATCAATCATTTGTTGCAGTTTGTCGAGCTCATCTGGCGTGAATTCGCCGTGCGAAATTAATTTCAATATGGCATCAACGTGGCCTTTTAACACCATGTTGTCGCTATTTAGTTTAAACTTTTTAATGCCATCGCTTGCGCTGCTTACCGATTTATTATCAAAATCATAAATAATATTGCTGTCTTCACCATCAACAATAATCATGCGTTGCTTTAATCTGTGTTTGGCTTTTTCCAATTGCTCATGTGCCGCATGCATTTGCTTTTCTGCTGCGATCATTTGTCTTTCGTGAACACGATGCTGAGCCTCGCGTCTACGTTCATGCTGTTCACTAAGATGTTCAGCGCGGACACGTTCGCGAATGGCATTAGCATGCTCCTTTGACATCAGTTGTTCCAGCACTTTAAGCTCTTTTAACTCTCCTAGCTGTTCCAGCTTTTTCAGCTCTTTCAACTCTTTCAACTGGCCCAGTTTGTCCAATTCTTTCAGCTTTTCTAGCCTTGAAAAATCAAAATCGAAATCAAAGTCGACATCAGTATCAACACTGTCACCATCAAACTCAACGACTATTTGGCTTTCATCATCAAGCCCTTTCATCTTTAACATTCCTTTGTTTACTGCTTTTAATGTGCTTCGAACTTTAACTAAAGTTTCTCCAGTTAGCCCACTGAGCTTTTCATTAATCAATTTAATATCTGCGAGTTCAGCCTCGTCAAAATCAAATTTTTTCACCACGCCATCTTCATCAACGATGACTCTGATTGGCTTGCCTTGCTTAGCGGTCACAATAATACTGCGCTCGATCTCACTATCGCTTTCCTCATCAACAGCCTGCACTTCTTCGTACTCCGCCGGCTCTAGATAAATTTCATCAGCTGAAAGTGGCGCGTTAACAATAAATATTGATGCTAATAAACTACTCACTAGTGTTTTAGTAAAAATAGGCATAATCATTCCTTAAATATCATAGGGTGTGCGATAGGCTGACTAATTAAATGCTATCGCCGGTTATATATGATGTATTACAACAACCATACCAAGTATTACAATTCAATATATAACAGGCACTTACAATGAAAACCCAATTTATAACTGAATAATTAGCTTGCTAAAACTCTCGATATCGGGACACAATATCCCGATATCAGGATATTTCATAATCCGGAAAAACATTAACCGCTATACAAGAAGACTAAGATACTGTTTTATAGCTATAAAACTTAGAGTGCCTAGTGGCGTAAAACTTGTATATAAGAAGACAATAACAACTCAATTTGGACAAACATGTCATTAAAACGTTATCTGTTTCTACTGGTTTCATTGCTCATCATCGCACTGGCAGCAATGCAACTAAGTTTTGTTAGTTATATCAAAGGGCAAATAGAACAAGAAGTACAAAACCGCAGTCACGCGCTGTCTGAACGGGTGATCGATTTTGTCGCAGACGAAATAGAGCAGCCTGTATTTGTCTCTCCACCGTCAACCCAAGCGTCATACTCCGTAAATAACAATGATGAACTGGCACAGTACTACCATGTTAGAGTTCATCCGCCACAGCGACAAATTATCGAGATAAACGATCATTACTCAATGGAAATAGGCGAGAGTAAGCCTATTATCGAGTTGATCCCAAAAAATACATCAGCTCCCTCTCCAGCATCCTTAAAGTCATTACTAAAAGACATAAAAGTAACCCAAAACGATAATGACACGGGTTTTTCATTATTACGAACTACGCCCGAAGGCATAGAACAACAGTCATTTGATTTTGATAATAAAAATACGCTATCTAGCCATTACTTTAACTACTTATCTATATTTATAATCTCATTAAGTGTTATTGGCTTGGTCATGGCCTACTGGTTGGCGCGCCATGTCAGTCGTCCACTGAACCAGCTAACCGATGGTTTCCAGTCATTAAAAGATGGCGAACTTGGCGTTACTGTAGATGCCAATGGCGTTAGTGAAGTGAAGCAAACCCTCGAGCGATTTAACCAAATGAGTCTTAAGCTCGACGAACTAAGCAAGCAAGAGCAGCAGTTTATTCAAGCACAACACATGGCTGATATTGGTGAAATGACACGCGGATTAGCGCATGCATTGCGCAACCCGATTAACACCATCGGTTTATCACTGGAACAAATGGCACAACCACACCTAAGTGATGAGCAACGCCAGCTTTTTGCTAAAGGGGCGCGCGATAAGATTAACAGCATGGACAATACAATTAAGTCTTTATTAACACTTGCAGCGCAAAATCAATTGGCACCACAATCACTAAACCTTGTGCATATTATTCAGGATATTATTTTAGAAATAGCGGCCACCAGCAGAACAACCATTAACTTTAATCCGAGCGCCCCGCTACCATTTGTTGGTCATGAGAGTGAGCTTAGGGCCATTTTGCACAGCGTAATAGTTAATGCGGTGGAGGCGAGTGAAGAAAATGATTGTGTCACTATTAGCACCCTAGCTGACCAGCATCAACTCGTACTAACAGTCAAAGATAATGGCAAAGGCATTGCCCCAGAGATTGAAGATAAGCTGTTTCAGCCGCATATCACTTCAAAAGCCGAAGGTGCTGGCATGGGGCTATATATCGCAAGACGCCTTTGCCAGCTGCATTACAACGGTCAACTTGAACTAACCAATGACACACCAAGCGGCGCTATTGCGACGATAACACTTGAGCCAATTACCGAGACTAATAATGAATAATACTACCATTCTCGTCGTTGAAGACGACCAGCAGCAGCGCTTGTTAATTGAGAGTATTCTCCAGGGCGAGTCTTATACTGTACACAGCGCCGCCTCTGTCGAAGACGCAATCCTTCTATTAAAACAACACCCGATTGATGTTGTTTTTTCTGATTGGAAATTAGAGCAGCTCAGCGGGATTGACCTACTCAACTATGTGCGAAAAAACCTTCCACACCTTGGTTTTATTATTGCTACCGCCTACGGCACCATCGCCCATGCTGTTGAAGCAATGAATGCCGGAGCAGATGATTACCTGGCAAAGCCATTTCAACGCCAGGAATTACTGCTAACCATCGAGAAAGCACGCAACGCCTATAAATTACGTCAAGATAATCAATCATTAAGCGAAGCGTTAATTCAACAGGATAACTTAGTTGACCTCATTGGTAATGCCCCCTGCATGCAAAAAGTGTTTGAGCGCATAAAGCGTGTATCAAAAACCAGCGCAACGATTCTAATCAACGGCGAAAGTGGCACGGGTAAAGAACTCGCCGCAAAGGCGTTACATGATTCATCGGCTCGAAATGGAAAGTTCATTGCGATAAATTGTGGCGCAATCCCCCAGGCATTGGCAGAAGCCGAATTATTTGGCGCCCTAAAAGGTGCCTATACTGGTGCCGACAAAGATAAGATAGGTAAGATCACTGCCGCTGATGGCGGTACCTTATTCTTGGATGAAATAGGTGAGTTACCATTAGACTTACAAGCCAAGCTATTACGCTTTATTCAAGAAGGAACGGTTACGCCATTAGGTTCACACCAGGAGCAGCAAGTTGATGTGAGAATCGTCGCGGCAACTCACCGCGATTTGGCCACCATGGCATTAGAGGGGGACTTTCGAGAAGACCTCTATTACCGCCTCAACGTGGTACCAATCAAAATGCCAGCACTGCGCGAACGCACCGAAGATATCCCTCGTTTGATAGAGCATTTTACTCAACTTTACGGCAGTCGTTATCAAAGCGATACGCCAGCCATTGATAAGTCTGTTTTAAAGCAGCTGCTTGATTATCATTGGCCGGGTAATGTGCGCGAGTTAGGTAATCGAATAGAGCGCTTTATTCTGCTTGGCGATAGTGATGAGCTAATCAGTGGGATGGAGCACAGCGCGCCTTCAAGTAACAACGCGCATCAGTTTAGTCTACCCAGCGAAGGAATCAATTGGGAGGCATTTGAAAAACAGTGCTTAAATGACGCCCTGGCACAGTGCCAAGGCAACAAAACCAAGGCAGCAAAGTTTCTTCAATTAGGTTATAAGGCTTTTTTGTACCGTTTAGAAAAATATCAATTAAATTAACAACTAAACACATATGACAGGGCAAGTGTCACATGACATTTTATGGTACTGTCTTATAATTGTCGTGGTGGCGGCGCCAATTATTTGTTTTTATTGAAGCGGTCAAAAACAAACAAGGATAATCATGAATACGCAGCTAAATAAAGCGCTATCTCTAAACAACGAAACAGAGATTTCATTCGCTCAAGGCGTGAGTTTTAATTTTACAGATGAAGAGAAAAAAATCACGGTATCTCGCTCACTGCATTCAGGTAAAGACAATGTATTGGTGGGACAGAAAAAAGTGTCTAGCAAATACTCCTGCGGTTTTAATTCGTGTCAAGAATTCAATCACCAGGGTGTTGATTATGAGGTGGAGCTAAAAGTCGAAAATGTTATTACGCGCAGAATGAGTTGCACCCTAATTAAGGATGGCGCCCACCTTAAGACACTTTATTTTAGCTGGGCTGACAATAAGAAACAGTCACTAGAAATAATGTCAGTCTATTTTCTATTTGGTATGGCATGTGGCTTTGGTGCGGCATACGTTAACGGCCAATTTTTTGCGGGATAATTGATCATGGAAGTAAACTCACAAAAAATAAAAAAACTACGTACTGAGCGCGCTTTTACCCAGCAGCACTTGGCGGACGCGTGTGACATTAGTCTGCGTACGATACAGCGAGTCGAGCGCTACGGTACAGCCTCTTCGGAAACTGTAATGAGCTTAAGCGCAGTGTTTGATGTGGATAGTGAAACGCTAGTCATTGCTCAGGAGCAACCAACGACCTCAACAAAGAGCGATTACCTCTTTGCACTGTTTTTAATGTTGGCCTGCCTGTCTGGAGCAATAGTTGGCTCATTAGGCACTTACCTTATCGTTAGTTAAACATAGAGAAACATATGATGGAACAAACTAAAACCACTAACTGCTATACCAACTCGTGCTTCGTATTAATAACGATAGGCACTTTGCTCTCCATACAAAAGCCAGCATATTACCTAGATATAATCATACTGTCGTTCGCCTTGATTTTTGGCATCATTGGCTACTATAAAAAAGGTTAACGCAAGCAACGTTAATAGAAGGTTGGCCTAAGCCAACCTTTAAGTCATTTGGTCTAGCACAAGCAGCGTTTTTGATACTTACTAGAAGCTATAGCTCATTTTTACGAAGCCACGACGACCTAGTAAATCGTATGTCATAACATCTGTATTGGCATCGTTCCACGAAGTTAAGTAAGGTGCTTTTCTATCAAATAGGTTATCAACACCAGCCGATAAGGTTAACCCTTCACTTAATTGATAAGTGGCAGCGATATCGTTATAGACAACGCCTCCAACGTGCTGACCTAGCGGATCTTCACTACTACCATTAACATCATCAGCACTGCCGATATAACGCATCGAGTAAGTTGCGCTCCATTCATCACTAGCGATGGCAAAACTCGCATTACTGCGCCATTTAGTATAGCTCCCTTGGTCCTCTGTAATGTAGCCAACACGATCTATCGTTGGTTGGCCAGAGAATGGCGTGCTTTGATGTTTAAGCAGTCTGGTCACATCAAGCATTGCTTTAGCCTGCAAGCCAGACAGTTCAAAGTGGTAATTGAGGTTAAGATCCAGGCCACTAACTTTTTCAACGGCCGCATTAACAGGACGTTGATTTAATTGATTGACTTGCCCTGTTATTGGATGACGCGTAAATGAATCACAAAATTTAGCGTTGCCGGTTGGATCTTCATAACAGAGTTTTAAAATATCAGAACCATTAACCGAGGTTATCGCATCTTCAATTTCAATATTAAAGTAATCAACAGTTGCTGATAGTCCATCACTAAATGTTGGCTCCCACACAATACCTATTGTGGTTGTATCAGCAGATTCAGCGCCCAATTGTGGGTTGCCGCCAACACTGGTTAGTATTGTTGTACCGTCTTGTTTAAAGTCACTTGCCAGGCCATCTGCTAGACAATTTTCAGCAATAGTACCGGTAGCATTTTCGCAAGGATCAATGGTGCGTAGATTTTCGCCGTTAGTGCCACCAAATAATTCGGTAATCGCTGGTGCTCTAAAAGCAGTGGATTGTACGCCACGAAGCATTAATGATTGATCAATTTTCCATGTAACGCCAAGCTTATAGGTCGATTTAGATCCCGCTGTATTGTAATCAGAATAACGTGCTGCAACTTGAGCTGTTAACTCTTCTACCATGGCCACATCAGCTAGTAACGGTAGTGATAATTCGACAAATGCTTCGGTTACGTCAAATGAGCCACTAATTGGGTCTTCTTTGCCATTGCGTAACACGGTTGAATCAGGGTTGCGCCAGCCCGCTTCCCAGCGTCGCTCGATCCCAGAGGCAAAGCTTACAGTACCGGCATCAAGTTCAGTGATATCGCCGCTTAAGTTAGCGCTCCAATTACGCATTGTGTTACCACCAGTGCCTTCTCGGCGATACTTCACATACTCAATTACCTCATCGCTTAACTGATTTACACCAAACCAATTACCACATGGAATGCCATTGCTGTTGTCATAAGTACACACACTGTCATCTAATGTTTGCGCTGCCTTGGCAGAGTCAATATCAAACGTCCAGCCATCAACACCAGTATTACGACCATAATTATACGAAACGTCCCATTGCCAATCGTTAGCTAACTCACCTGCTAAACCAACAACAACGCGAATAGTGTCGGTTTCTTGAAAGAAATATGGGGCGCCTAATTCACTATTGCGGCGACGTTGAAATTCAAGGTCTTGACCCGTTGGGTTATAAGCAAAATCTGCATCCACTTTGATACCAGCAAAACTATTACGCGGCGTGACAATCTGTTCGCCTTTGCGCTTGCTATACATCGCTTCGGTAAATAATCGTGTGGTATCGTTAATATCATAATTAACAATGCTTGATATATTAAAGCGCTGCATCGGGTTAACAGCGTTTAGATACGGGATCCATTCAAATCCATGTTCCGCATTATTATAAGGCCCAAAATCTTGTGGGTTGGCCTCATCTTGGCTAAATTGCACCCCGCTGCCATCAGCCAGTAACGCACGGCCACCTTCAGTTGTACCACTGCCAAAACACTCAAGCTCACCTTGTGGCGTACCTGTCATTGCACAATCAATACGGTCCGATTGGCGCACGGCACTGCTGTCACTAAAGTTAAGACTAACTAGCGCGCTGCCTCGGTCAAAGTTACCACCTAAAGTCAGGCTAAGCTCTTGGTTTTCGCCATCTCCTTTATCGCTCATCCCTGCCTTATAGTTAAAACTGGCACCATCGAATGACTCTTTGGTAATAATATTTACCACACCAGCAACTGCATCTGCGCCATAAATTGCTGATGCACCATCTTTTAGTACTTCGATGCGTGAGATTAATGATGTCGGGATGATATTTAGATCCACCGAGCTATTCGCGCCAGTACCACCAGCAACAACACGGCGGCCATTAATTAAAACCAAGGTGCGTTTAATGCCTAACCCGCGTAAGTTTACCTGCGCCGTACCATAGCCACCACTTGTCCAATAAGCATTCGTTGAGTTACCTGCAACACCCGCTGAAAATGCCATTTCCTGAAGTAAGTCCTCGACATTGGAAATCCCTGAAATCGAAATATCGTGCTCGGTAATAATAGATAAAGGGCTTGCCGATTCAATGTCAGCGCGTTTGATTTTAGAACCAGTTATTTCAATACGCTCAACATCATCAGCAACCGTTTGAGAGAATGCAGGAAAAGAAGTGATACCAGCCACTACCAGGGCAGCGCTTAAAGAAGTTAGTTTAAACAGTTGATTATTCATGGACGACGTTCCAGTTAAAAAATTTACGCCGTTATTGTATTTGAGATAACAAAAAAAATGTGCGACATAATGTCGCACATTCATATAAACATCTTGATTTTATTGATATAAATCAAGTATTTTAAAGTAGTAAAACTACTCGGTACCACCCACGGTAATTTGATCAAGCTTTAAGCTTGGTTGGCCGACACCTACTGGCACACTTTGACCGTCTTTACCACATACACCAACGCCAGGATCAAGTTCTAGATCGTTACCCACCATAGAGATTTGGCCCATCGCTTCAATGCCACTACCAATTAACGTTGCCCCTTTAATTGCTTGGCCAATTTCACCATTTTCGATGATATAGGCTTCAGAGGCAGAGAACACAAATTTACCCGAGGTAATATCCACTTGGCCACCAGCAAAATTCGGCGCATAAATACCATTCTCGATACTCGAGATCATATCTTTAGGTGAGCTTTCACCGCCAAGCATAAAGGTATTGGTCATACGTGGAATTGGCAGCGAGGCATAAGATTCACGGCGCCCGTTACCAGTACTGACAGTATCCATTAGATGTGCATTGTGCTTATCAAACATATAGCCTTTTAAAATACCATCTTCAATCAGTACATTACGCTGACTTGGTACCCCTTCATCATCAATGCTTAACGAGCCACGGCGATTAGCGATGGTCCCATCATCAATAATGGTACAAAGTGGTGAAGCGACCTGTTCGCCGATTCTGCCACTAAAAACAGAAGAGCCTTTGCGGTTAAAGTCACCTTCTAGTCCATGCCCAACAGCCTCATGCAGTAGTACTGCAGGCCAACCATTACCAAGTACCACAGGCATGGTGCCGGCGGGAGCATCAATAGCGCTTAAATTAACCAGCGCTTGGCGCACCGCTTCTTCGGCATAGCTCTCAAGGATTTTTTTACCGTTTACTACGTTTAGGAAATAGCTATAGTCACAACGACCACCGCCACCAGATGAGCCGCGTTCACGTTTACCGTTGTCATCAACAATAACGCTACAGTTCAAACGCACTAGTGGCCGAATATCAGTGGCCAGGGTGCCATCTGTCGCGGCCACTAAAATCTCTTCATAGACACCAGAGATACTAGCAACCACTTGGCTAACGCGAGGATCTTGAGCACGTGCATGCGTATCAAGCTGACGTAAAATATCAAGTTTTTCTATTTCATTGATTAAACTAAGTGGATTCGATTCACTATAAGCTGGCGCTGTATCTGTGCGCTGCCATGCTTTAACTTGGCCATTGGCTTTGGCACTCGCTATGCCTCTGGCTGCTGTGACACTTTGCATGATCGACTGATCATTAATCTCGTCAGCATAAGCAAAACCTGTTTTTTCACCATTGATAGCCCGTACACCAACGCCCCGTTCAATGTTAAAACTACCTTCCTTAATAATGCCATCTTCTAGTACCCATGATTCATGGTGCGAAGATTGGAAGTATAGATCGGCGAAATCAACATCATGTTGATGAATAGTCGTTAAATAGTGATGTAAATTGTCGGTTGTTAGCCCGCTAGGTGCTAATAGTGACGTGCTAACTTTTTCAAAACTCATAGTGTTCTCTATATTGATTCAATGTTCTCATTGAACTGTAATTTTTATTTTAACCGACAAGAGGTTAATCGTTGTTGTGATAGGGTTGGCATTTTAACGCGAATAGCCTCAATACGTTGCTTATCGTAATCACTAGCCACTGCCCCTTCTCCTGTCGCTATTTGCGCTTCGACTTCACCCCATGGATTAACAATCATTGACTGGCCCCATGTTTCACGCCCATTTTCATGTACGCCACCTTGGTTTGCACCAACCATATAGCATTGATTTTCAATCGCTCTAGCACGTAATAAGACTTCCCAATGAGCTTTACCCGTTTCTTTGGTGAATGCACTTGGCAACACAACAATATCCGCTTGCTGTTCGCGCATGGTGCGAAATAGTGCGCTAAAGCGAAGATCATAACACACCGCCATGCCAATACGCCCTATGGGGGTCTCAATGACACTAATGTCTTGTCCGGGGAAAGTTGCATCTGATTCCCGATATTGACCAATGCCATCATTAACATCGACATCAAATAAATGAATTTTGTTATATTGGGCTAGCACCTCTCCCGTTGGCGATATCAACAGGCTCGCAGCAAAATTACGACCGTCTGGTGCCTTGAGCGCGATAGTGCCACCGACTAAATAAACGTTAAACTCTTGAGCTAGTGAACAGAGCCCTGCTTGCATTTCACCAGCGCCTATTGTTTCCGCTTTAGCAATGACTACCTCATCACTGGTGCCAAAAACTAAGCAGCATTCAGGGACAACCACCAACATGTCTTCTTTCGGGTTATCTTGACGCAGCAAATGTAATTGGCGTTTGATAGTTGCAATATTCTGAGCGATATCAGGGCCCGATACCATTTGAATTGCGGCGAGTTTAGTCATTTGTGGTTCCTTGGGGTTTAGCTGTATCTACTTGCGGCTGGCCATCAGCTGCTTGGACTTTTTCGATCGGCAGCTGCGGTATAGGCTTTGGCAATATATGTTCTGGCACTTTGTATTTCTTTTGCTTACGGTTGACTTCAACAAACTGAGGCTCATCGACGTTACCTGATAGCTTAAAGTTAACTTGAGACACTACATCGATAATAGGGTCAAGCACCTTGGTCAGTGCAAAAGCGAGTACAAAGACTTGCGGCGTACTGGTTACTACACCGGCAATCACCGGAATATTAGAGAAAAGGTTAGGGGTAAATGTGATGTAATAATCAAGTTCTCTACTATCTAGGTTAATAGAGCCGACAACATCAATGCCTCCAGCAATGCCGTCCATATAGGCATTATGGGTTATAGCAACACCGTTGGTAATGTCAAAATCACCTTTAAAATCATTGTAGAATATGCCTTTAACAAACACATCCCTGAAGTCCAAAACAAGTTTGCGTCTCAAGGAATCCAAACTAAACAACGAAAATATACGAGCGCCTTTGTCGCTCACTTCCGTAATATGTCCCTCAGACAATTTCCACTTTATTTTGCCATTTAGCGTATCGACTTTTGGCTGGTAAATACTATCGCGCCAAGTTAATTCAAAGGATGACTTTAGACCACTATCTTTAATCCCAGAGGAAGAGCCAAATACCTTAAGTGCTTGCTCAAGCTTTTTACTATTTAGCTTGCCGCTGATCTGGCTAAACTCACCCGCTTCATCAAACCCCCATAGTGCCTCGGCCGTGATGTCGATGTTGTCTTCAGTAATTTTTATATTATTAATCGCAATACCCTGCTCATGAACAGCAGTTTTAAAGCTTATTTGACCAAGTTCAGCCCCCGCGATTTGACAGCTTTCACAGCTAAAGTCGACAAGCGGTAATTTTTTCAAACGTTCAAGGCTTATCTTATCATCAGTCGAATCAGTGCTTGTCTCACCTTGAGTGATCACAAGTCGCTGGAAATCTGTTTTGATTCCTCTCTGCTCATAGTCATCATAGATGGTAATATTACCAACTGCTTCGGGGCTATTAACGGCAATGGTCCAGTTGTCATCAAGTTTGGTCCCAATCAACAAAACATTGCTCAACTTTTGTTCTAGTACGGTCAGTTGCTTAACATTTGCTTCAATGTGTTTTAGTGGCGGTAACAAGCCGTCTTGAGATTGCCCTTGCTCAATCGAATTTACAAATGATTGCCACTCATCAAGTTTAAGCGTGGCTAAGTCAATCTTGATTGAAAGGCCATCGTTAACAATACGATCCTGGGCAGCAAAGCCACGACCAACAATAAGACTTAAATCTTCCACTTTGACTCTATCATTTGCAGTCACAAAATCGGCAACAACCTCGGCACGCGATCCCAAGGCCAAGTTAAATTGTCCGCCGTTAACATCACCTGAGGTTGATATACTAAGCGCTTCTTGCTGATCGACAAACTTATCTAATGGCTTAGGGAGCTTAAGCTCTAGCCCCTGCATCGGAGATTTAAAGTTTGCCTGATAGCTAACATCTTCTTTACCAATTTTAAGGGTAATTCGACCTTGCCAATCCAAACTACCAGAAAGATAGTCATCAAGATAAGCGTGCC
Organism: uncultured Gammaproteobacteria bacterium; assembly: GCA_937139475.1. Classification (GTDB taxonomy): domain Bacteria; phylum Pseudomonadota; class Gammaproteobacteria; order Enterobacterales; family Psychrobiaceae; genus Psychrobium. The sequence goes on from CAKZQF010000024.1 coordinate 36,821, forward strand.
AACTTTGGGGGATTCTTTCGCTATGCCATTTGGCTTTTAAATCGAGTTCGATACCGTAATGCTCACTACCCATAGGTTTGGTATCAATATCAAAGGTAACCGGTTGCTGATAAAGTACACCACTGATATTACTCCCGGTTACCGCACCATTAAGAAATGCGACATCACCAGATACCTGCTTTACGCCAAGATCAATGGCGTTAATCGCCAAATCATTTTTATTTAGTATCACGTTGCCCGAGACAACTGGAACACTGCCGTCAAGCGGGATATCAATATTAAGTTTAGTGCGTACATCCCCTTTAACATCCAACTGACGCAGCACAGCCCCAACACTGTTATCTATCACTGAGGAGAAGACAAAATCATTAATCTTGGATTGGGGTTGATTCAATTCGACATCCACAACAACCGTCGGGTTCTTCATGAGATTATCAATGCGCGTTGTTAAGCTTTCAAACTCTAACTGCTTTAATCGTCCGCTATGACCTGTGATTAACATGCTGGCATTGCGAAAATGCAAATCAACACTGGCATCAGTTAGTGGCAACCAATCCGAATGGAATTGGTATTGTGCCTCATCCACCCGAGCACTAACCTCAAACACGCCATTATTATCTAAATAAGGAAATTGATTAAGCGCCCCCTGCCACAATAACCCCACATTGTCGCTTGTTCCTCCCTGAATAGCCCTCCCCAGATAATTGACCAGCCCATCGCTAAGTACAACATGAGGAAGGTACTTATCAACCTGTTTAGCATCTTTAAGCTGTGCCTCACCATAGAGAGATAGTACCGGCGATTGCCCTTGCTCAAAAATTAACTGCAACGCTAATTGGCTATTAATGTCTTGGTTGCTGACATCCAGGTGTGACGCGCCAAACCAGCTACGCTGATTGTCATTGCCCCAATACAATGAACTACTCAGCCGCTCTAGCGCGATAGGTTGTTTGAAGTAAGGGCCAAAATCAAGGGACTCTTGATTGAAAGAAATGTCCGCTCGCCCACTGCCACCAATGCCGCTAAACCGGCCCTGTAGGTTTTCTATTTTAGGAATTCCGCCGACTTGTTGCTGAGCATAATTAATTAGCTCGCCTTGATAATGCCAACTGCCATCACGCCTTGCTAAATTAAGTCCCGCGATGCGCCCCGTCGGCGCTAGGTTGCTTAAAAACTGGTTGGTATCAGGTGATGTAGTGGCAAATATGGCTGAAAGTGACGCTAAAGGAGATAAATCAATCTGATCCACAGCACCTATCATGGTGTCATTAATACGTGAGAAAGATAAATTGATTGGTAACAATTTTTGCTCATTTAGCAAAAGCTGCAATTGGTTGGCCGCAAAACTCCAGCCTTGCCCATTAGGCTGCCAATTCATCGCAATCGGCGCTATTGAAAAGTGCTGAGGGGTATCTTCGCTGATCCAGTCGAGCTGATTTTGTCCGACTTTTAGCATCATCGAATCAAGGGAAGATGCCGAGAAATCCGCCCATAACTCAAAGTTAGCCATGGCAGTCACATCACTAGCAATAGGCGGCAGAAATGCGGCCATATCTTCCATCCAACGCCAATCAATTGCGTTAATGTAAGCTCTGCCCTGAAGTGTGTCTTTGGTTTCACCAGTGAGGTTCATCAACACGGTTAAAGGGGCCGCGCTCTCGAGATTGGCTGCGACGGCTAATTGAATCTGTCGTATATTATCTCCGCCAAGCCATCTAAATTGCGACAAATGAATTGGTGGCAAATTACCGTAAACTTTTTCAAATGAAATAGTCGCATCATCAACGTCTATGGTGCGTACCATGTTCATTAATAGCGGAAGTGGATCACTGGGTTCCCCTTGCGTCGCGGGAAATTTACCAAGCGTTATGTTTGCCTGCTTTAATTCAAGCCAGTTGAAACGCGGAGATAGCGCCAGTATCGACTGAGGAATATTAAATTGTAGGCTAAGCTCTGTCGCAGAGAAATCAACGCCGTAGCGCTCCAAATTAGCAAATTTTGGTTTGCTTAAAATAAGGGTTGGGCCGCCCTCTTGCCATTTTGCATCGACTTTTTCCATCGAGAACACTACCTGATGGTGCTCCATCAGGTATTGACTAAACTGGCTTTGGTATTGGTTAAATTGCGGCAGTGCCGCGCGTATCCCGCTCACAACTAATGCAATAAGAATTAACAGTGCAATACCGGCCAGCCATAGCTTAGCCATACATCGTTTAAAAAATCGAGAGAGCCGACGCACTACATCATCACCACGTCATATTTCTCATGACCATATTGCGGTTCAGGTTGAATTTTGACTTCTTTATTTATAAACAACTCTAACTCCGCAAGGAAATCGGTTTCCTCATTAAGTAAGGCATCACTTACTTTTTCTGAGGCGTATACGACAAAACGGTCTGCGGCATGAGCGCGATTGACGCGAATGATCTCACGGAATATTTCGTAACAGATACTTTCCGTTGTTTTTAGAGAACCGCGCCCCTTACAACTTGGGCATTCGTGACACAACACATGCTCAAGGCTTTCGCGGGTGCGTTTACGGGTCATTTCCACCAAGCCTAGTGATGAGAAATTGCTAATATTAGTGCGCACTCGGTCTTTCTCTAGTGCACTCTCAAGCGCACTTAACACACGAGAACGATGTTCACTTTGGGCCATATCGATAAAATCGATAATGATAATCCCGCCAAGGTTACGCAAACGCAGCTGACGAGCAATTGCTTTGGTTGCCTCCAAGTTGGTTGAAAAAATAGTATCTTCAAGGTTGCGATGACCAACAAATGCCCCGGTATTAATATCAATAGTTGTCATTGCTTCAGTTTGATCAATGATCAGGTAGCCACCTGACTTAAGCTCAACTTTACGCTCTAACGCACGCTTAATTTCATTTTCGACTTGATAACAATCGAAGATAGGACGCTCACCAGGATAGTACTCTAGCTTATCAAAGAGTTCCGGAACGAACTCCTGAGTAAACTCTTTTAATAATTCAAAGGTTAATTTGGAATCGACGCGAATACGTTCAAGGTCGGTGCCAACAAAATCACGCAACAAACGTAATGACAAGCTTAAATCTTCATACAGCATGGTGCTTGATTTTGCGCGTTGGCGGCGCTCAATTATCTTGGCCCACAAGCGCTTTAGAAAAGCAGCGTCTTGCGCTAACTCACGTTCACCAATGCCCTCGGCCGCCGTGCGGATAATGTAGCTGCCATGCTCGTGGGTATATTGGCCAACAACTGCTTTAAGGCGGTTTCTATCTTGTGGGTTTTCGATACGCTGAGATACACCAACATGTTTTGAGCCAGGCATAAAAACAAGATAACGTGACGGTAAAGTAATATCAGTGGTTAAGCGAGCCCCTTTAGTGCTGATAGGGTCTTTAATTACCTGTACTGTTAAGAATTGCCCTTGCTTCGCTAACTCAGTGATGTCAGGGACTTTTTGTGGAGAGTTATCATCAGACTCTCTGTTGGTGACTATATCTGAGGCATGTAAGAACGCGGCTTTATCCAGACCAATATCGACAAATGCGGCTTGCATTCCTGGTAACACGCGGCTAATTTTTCCTTTATAGATATTGCCTACGATCCCTTTTTTAGCCAATCGTTCTATATGTACTTCTTGCAACGTACCATCTTCTACTAGTGCCACGCGCGTTTCACTAGGTGTTACGTTGATCAACAATTCTGCAGCAACACTCTTTATATCGTTTGACATTATTTATGCTCTTTATGATTGCGGTGCGAATATTTTGTTAACTAATCGTTGGGTTTCCAGTAGTGGTAATCCAACTACAGCAAAGTAACTCCCCTCAATTTTTTCAACAAACTTCCCCGCTAGTCCCTGAATAGCGTAACCACCAGCTTTATCGGCTGGTTCACCAGTGTACCAATAAGCGCTCGCTTGTTGTTCACTTATTTGACAAAAAGTCACATTAGTTATGACAACCTCACTCAAGGTTTGTTCATTGTCACTCAATGCGATAGCAGTCATCACTTGATGGGTGTTCCCCGACAACGCCATTAGCATTTCAATGGCGTTAGCTTTGTCCGCTGGCTTTTCCATAATGCGCCCATCAAGTACCACGATAGTATCACTGCCTAATACAGGCGCGACTCCCTCTCGTTTGGCTACCCCAGCTTGCGACTTCTCGATTGCCAGGCGTCGTACATAGTCGATGGCGGCTTCACCATCGGCAGGCGTTTCACCTACATCAATATCAACAAGCTGAAACTCGATACCAATTTGCTTAAGTAACTCCTGGCGGCGTGGTGATTTAGACGCTAGATAGATCGCTTGCTCAGTTGATTTGCTCATTATGCTCTTTTTAATTAATACGCCAGTGACGGCGCGCTTTACGTAACACTAAGAATAGCCAAGGCCAGGCAACAATGGTTATTAAAGAAGAAAAATAGTAACCAGGTGGCATAATGACGTCATTTAACCACAGCTCAAATAAATAGCTAAGCAATTGGTATAAAAGACTAACCCCAGTCATTACAAGTGCTTGATGGCCGATCGAAAAACTACGAATTTTTTGAAAGTGAATAACAACAGGAGTAATAGCAAAGACAAAGGCTAATGCATTGATACCAAGCATTGTACCCCATATCAAATCCAACATGATCCCAGCAAGCCATGCGCTACCAAGGTTGAACCGGTACGGCATTGCAATCGCCCAATAGAGCGCGACAAGCAGCACCCAGTTCGGACGAAAAGCATCAAGAAAAGTTGGCACAGGCATAACCTGCAGAAATGCAGCGCAAAGAAGGCTACACCAAATAACGAGTAATGACCTGATAGAATATTGCTGCATTACTCGCTCTTAGGTAATTGTTCAGCTTCTACAGGCTCACTTGGCCACAGCAATAATAGATAACGAACCCGATCCAGCTGGGCAATTGGGGTAATTTTTATGGTGGAATAAACTTCGCTGCCGCGATTTTCTATGCCACTCACCCGAGCCACAGGATACCCCTCAGGAAAGACGCTACCTAATCCGGAAGTGACCAGCAAGTCCCCGATTTTAACATCAGTGCTCTTAGTAACATATTGCAGTTCCAACTGGTGTAGGTCACCTTTACCAAGCCCTATTAGACGTACATCATTGCGTTGAATTTGCAACGGTATAGCATGGCTATTGTCAGCAATGAGCAGCACCCGGCTATTAAACTGGCTAACTTCGATCACCTGACCAACAACACCAAATTCATCGACGACAGGCTGACCGGCAAAAACACCGTGTTCAATGCCTTTATTTATCACTAGTTGTAATTGAAAAGGATTCGAGTCGACCGACTGAACGCGAGCAATAAGCTTGCGTTGTGTATATTCCACTGGTGAACCGAGTAGTGCCCGAAGACGAATATTTTCTAGCTTAAGATGTTCATAAGTAAGTAATTTATCACTTGCTTCAAGTTCTTTCTGTCGTAGCAGTTCATTCTCGGCAATTAAGGTAGCGCGTGACTTAACCTTACCAGATACAGAGCCAAGTATTTCTACCGGTGCATCGGCAATAAACTGTATCGGACTAAAAAATGATGTTAGGTAGGTACGGTAAGGGGTCATCCGCTCTGTGCTCAAAAGCAGGACAAGCGAAATGAGCACAAAGATCAGAAGTCTTAAGCGAGTGGGAAAGCGCCGTGAAAAAATGGTCGTCATGGCGCTATCTCAAATAATGCTCAATAGAGCATAACATTTTACTCATAAGTAAAAATGTCACCGCCATGCATATCAATCATTTCTAATGCTTTACCACCACCGCGCACAACACAAGTTAGTGGATCATCAGCGATAACAACTGGAATACCAGTTTCTTCCATGATCAAACGATCAAGGTCGCGAAGCAATGCGCCACCACCGGTTAAGACCATGCCACGCTCTGAGATATCAGAAGCTAGTTCTGGTGGTGATTGCTCTAACGCTGTCATCACCGCACTGACGATGCCTGATAAAGGCTCTTGTAATGCTTCTAGGATTTCATTGCTGTTAAGTGTGAAGCTTCTTGGTACACCTTCGGCAAGGTTACGACCACGCACTTCAATTTCAAGTAATTCATCACCAGGGTATGCACTACCGATTTCATGCTTAATACGCTCTGCTGTTGCCTCACCAATTAAGCTACCAAAGTTGCGGCGAACATAGTTTAGAATGGCTTCATCAAATTTATCACCACCGATACGCACTGAGCTTGAATAAACAACACCGTTGAGTGAAATGATTGCAACTTCTGTCGTACCACCACCGATATCGATAACCATTGAACCTGTTGCTTCAGACACTGGCAGACCAGCACCAATCGCAGCGGCCATTGGCTCATCAATTAAGTAAACATCGCGTGCACCAGCACCTTCGGCTGATTCTTTAATGGCACGGCGCTCGACTTGGGTTGAACCGCAAGGAACACAAACTAATACGCGAGGGCTTGGGCGAAGCACATTATTGTTATGTACTTGCTTGATAAAGTACTGCAACATTTTTTCAGTAACGTGGAAATCAGCGATCACGCCATCTTTCATCGGACGGATTGCTTTGATATTGCCAGGTGTACGACCTAGCATACGCTTTGCGTCAGTCCCAACGGCCGCTACACGGCGGGTGCCATTACCACGATCTTCTTGAATCGCTACCACTGAAGGTTCATCTAAAACAATCCCTTGGTCACGTACATAAATAAGGGTGTTTGCTGTACCTAGATCTATCGAAAGATCATTTGAAAATAAACCGCGTAGCTTTTTGAACATCGAAAGTGCCTAAGTTGAATTTATGAATAAGAAAACCCGACAACTTTACCAATGACGATACGTTTAAACAAGCAACAACAAGCTGTTTTTTAAATTAATCTCATTAAAGATTTGGTTAAGCGTAGATTAATTAATATGTCGTAACTTTTTGCAAGTCAAACCACCTAAAGAACTCACCTAACTTCGCGCCAGTTTATGACCCGATCATTCCCTCTAAATCGGCCAAAGTGCACCGTTGCAAATGGTAATTCATTATAGTCAGCAGCACCACTCCAGTTATATTGCAGCCAGCTTGGCACGGTTAATGTTGCTTGCGCTTCACCAAGCTGATTACTTGCAGGCAGGCTTAATTGGCCATAGCCAGCAATGGAAAAAAGCGGCGTTGAATCAAACGTGCCAGGCGTTATATCACCAAACTTACCATCGACTAACGGAGTCAAACTAAGGTCAGCTAACGCATAGCTACCACAATGTTGTTGATTAACAACAAATTTACTCCCGTCCCAATATTGAAACTGCAAAGGCACATCTATCGGGCTGTCTTCCGGCCCGTAGCTATTACTTAAGCTCGCTCTACCAAAGCGTATTTCATGGCCTATAGGTTTTAGCACTGGCAGCACTTTTGTTGCAGCAATCGTGATATTGTCGCCATCAAGAATTTTATCGAATGCTAGTTCGAAGTTGCTAATAAACGGCGCTATTTTAGCGTTGGCATCTCTGGTGTGTCTAAAGTGGTCCTGATTTGAAAGGGTATAGGTAAACTGGCCAAAGGCAGTACCATTTAATGGCGCTAATTCCCCGTCATTAAGTGTTGCCTCAAGCGCCATGACTCGCGTGCCTTCATTGTCTTGCACAGGCTCAATCACAGAAAAGCTACTTGCCGTTAACTTATTAAAATCTCCTTGATAGTTCTGCGTGATGCCGCCAGCTTTATTCATCGCCTGCATTCTTATCTGCGGGTTTAACATGTACATTAAGGCGCCATTACTACCAGCGCTGCTATCTACCCTAGCACCAGTATAAGTAAAGGCAGTACATTGGCCTTGCAGCAGCCCTTGTTGAGTTACCTCCACATCAAAATGACTTGGAACAAACCTGCCCAAAGAGCTAACATAACCTTTGATGGTTTCCCCCCATGGCAATGCTTCTCCATCATTAATCAGTGTGCCTTCAAGGTCGATAATGCCGACTTCTGACCAGCTTGCCGTTACATTACTTGAACTGCCATTTAGTCTGTCGCTTACATAGCTCAAAGTACCAGCCACAGTATCGCCACCAACAGGCAGACGTTTTTGATGAGCTAAATCTATCTTGCCTCTGTCAAAACCACCGATGGCCACGTTAGCTGTTATATCCATGCCTTTATCATAATGTCCGTCGAGATCGCTGTCTTGTCCCGCTCTCCAGGCTATAGGTTCAGCCTGAATAACAAACTCTTTACCTGCTTGTGTATAGATAGGGGAGTTTGCAGAATTGGCACCAATGCCAGCGTTACCGTATATCGCATCTTGTTGCGCAGTAAGGCGTAGACCAAATGGCTTTACCAAAAAGGCATTTGATATCCCCACTAGCGTTTTATCAAGCGCTACATTTGCCACGCTTTCGAGTGTAGCAATCAAGATAAAGTCTCCAACACTGGGGGTGTTTAAGACATAATTGATAGCTGATTGATCATCAAGGTTAACATTGACAGCCGTATAGTCTGTCGTCAGCGGTACTTCATTTCCGGCATCAAAGTAGGGGCCATTGTTATTACACAGTCCGTTAGACAGGCATTGATATCTTAGGTCCAGCGAAACAGTTGTATTAGGTGCTAACGCATTCTCGCAGCGGCCAGTTTGAGAAAAATCATCTCCTTTCTTAAGTGCTTTAATCGCTAATGTTGCTGCCTGGTATTCCAGGTTTGAGGGTTTGCCCGAAACTTGCCCCGGAATCTGATTAAAAACCAAACCAGCATCGCTAAATGACACGCTACAATTTGCGTTGTCTTTGCAAATAAGGGGCGCATCGGGGTTAGCGGTTTGAATCGAGATAGTGCTATCCCCCGGCTCTAGCTTGGACAGGTTTAATGAGCTTGGGTTATTAATATTAATCGCACTTGGCGAGAGTGTTGCGCCGCCATCGGCC
>CAKZQF010000025.1 GCA_937139475.1 uncultured Gammaproteobacteria bacterium
ATATATTTGGGTTCAATGTTATTAACCGGTGATTTTATATAGCCTATATTAGATCAGATATTTAAGCGGAATGGTATAACAGCCTTTGGTATTATCAGGTTTAAATAGGACGGCTATGAACCGTTTTCCGTCAATCTCAATCTTTGCAATTTTTGCTATGGAACTTTTGTCTTTTAATTGCGGTTAATGTTTTTATACAAATTTGTACATCTCTTGTTTTACGGTCATCGCCCATGCCATTCGCGCCATTTTATTCGCTAATGCAACCACTGCTTTATTAAATGGCAGCCGCTCCCGCAGGTTATTTGCCCATAAGCTTACCTTGTCAGTTTTACTCCCCGATTTGACTAACGCAGCTCTGGCACCATTAATCAGCTGAGTTCGCAAATAAGTATTTCCTCGTTTACTTATTCCCTTTAACTTGGGGTTATCGCCAGTCGTATGCTGTTTGGCAACGAGTCCCAGCCAGGCTGCCATATGACGCCCACTTTTAAAGGTTTTACCATCACCTATTGCACTATACAAAGCTGTTGCGATGATGGGGCCTATACCTGTCATCGTTTCTAATTTTTGGCACTGTTCTACCTGATGGCTTAAGGCTTTTATCTCGCTATCCAAATCCGTGATTAACTTATCTACATCAATTAATTCATCATACAAACTGGCTATATATCGACGAGACAATGGCGTTAACATATTACTCGCATCTTCTAAAATATCGGGGATAGATTTTCTCACTTGATTAACGCCTTGCGAGAGGCTAATACCATATTCGGCTAAGAGGCCTCTGGTTTTATTCACTAAGGCCGTTCTACATTTTATTCGCCGCTCTCTTATACGGTGCAACAGTTGAATGTCTTGTTGCTCTACACTTTTTATTGATACAAAACGCATATTCACTCGTTGTGAAGCTTCAGTTATCGCTTCTGCATCATTGAAATCACTTTTGTTTCCTTTTCGGTAAGGAACAACACACTGTGGTGCGATGACTTTCACTTCATGACCATAGTTTTGAATACTTTGTGCCCAGTAGTTTGATGAGCCACACGCTTCCATGACGGCAATTGCTGGCTCTAAATTACAAAAATACTCTTTCATGTTAGCGCGTTTGAGCTTTTGCTTTTTAAGCACTTTTCCCGAGTTTGATAACCAAACTAAGTGAAAAATGTTCTTGGCGATATCTAATCCAATTATTATTTTATTCATGTGACTCTCTCTACTTTGTTTACGCTAAAACTTACCCCAAACTACTATGGCGCATTATGACGCCGTTGGGGAGTGGAGAGAGTCCATTCCATTAATCCCTGCTTAACGCTTCATGGCAATGATACCTCAAGGTTACTAGGCTGCTCTGCAGTGTGCTACAAACACGTAAAATATAATTGTGTACCACAAAGTCATTTGCCTTTGCAGGTATTTGAGAGCAGTAAGTTGGCTTTCTGGGATAAAACGGGGTTTACTTTGTGGTATAACCGACTCGAAAAACAAAAGTTCAAATGGCCAAATAAAGCCATTTTGCAAAAATTTGAGCTCAGTCCTGAGCAACTGGATTGGTTGCTGTCGGGATATGATGTGCTTGACCATGTAGAATTGCAGTATCAACCTATGATCTAATTAACAGTAAACGTTCATTGCCACGCATCCGTTTTTATTTGCCCTGCAAACGAGAAAGGTGTATAGGATTTTGTTAAATTGTAGGTATAAAGCTCGATGTACACTCACTGCCTGACGACCCAGAACAACTCAAACGCATGTTGCTTGAGTTGCAACATGTCGTTGTGAAAAAGGATAAAGAATTAGCTAAAAAAGATTTGTAAATTCACGAATTGCTGCAAGCTTATAATGCGAAACTTGCCAAAGAGTACGCTAAGAAATAAGAAAAAATGCCGGGGGCGTGTGAAGTATTCAATGAAGCAGAAGAAACGCTTGATGAGTATGATAAAGCGCTATTGGCAACATCCCCCCTCAGTAAAGAAAAAGCGAAACCTAAGCGTGCCCCGCTGCCAGCGAAATTACCTCGAGTAGAGGTGATTATTGACCTCAGTGAGGGTGAAAAAGTATCTGATTACTGCCAAAGCGCCTTACACTAAATGGGTGAAAGCAGCAGTGAAGCATTGGAGTTTATGCCAGCACATATCAAAGTGATTAAAACGGTGCGCCCGAAATATACAAGCCGTCTCTGTGAACAAGAAGGTATTGATTGTGTTGTGAAATCCGCCCTGGTGCCAGCATCACCCATTCCAAAAAGTTTCGCAGCGGCCAGCTTACTGAGTCAAATAATCACCTGTAAATGCTAGGTTGGCTTACCGCTTAATCGCCAAGAAACAATGCTAGGCGATATTGGTATAGAATTAAGCAGACAAACCATGTAGAGCTGTATGCCACGTTGTGCACAATTGTTGAGCCCTGTATCAACGCTTAAAAGGGTCTTGTTATCGCAAGCAGTTATTCATGCTGATGAAGCCCCATTAAACGTCATTAACGCAGATAAAGCGACATGCTATATGTGGCTGTATTGTTGTGGCGATTATAAACTGGGTAAAAGCACTAATATTGTCCTGTTCGATTATCATAATAGCCGTGCGGGCCAATGTGCGTTTGATTTTCTTGATGGTCACCAGAGCTATATGCTCGTTGATGACTACAAGGCTTATGAGTAAACTCAGGCAACACTGGTTGCATGCCTTGCTCATATGCGACGTAAATTCATCGAAGCGAAAAGCAATAATAAGAAAACAGGCAAAGCGGATGTAGCGCTCAACCTCATTGGCAAGCTCTACGGTATTGATCAAGCCATCAAAGATAAGTCAGCCACAGAAAAGTACACTGTTAGACAGCAAAAAGCCAAAACCATTGTTGACGAGTTTTACTCATGGTTACTCAAGCACAAAGATAAAATCCCGCCAAAAATGGCGCTAGGTAAAGCCATCAACTACGCAATAAATCAATTTGAAAAATTTCGACGCTACTTAGAGGATGGCAGACTTAAAATTGATAACAATCGCGTACAGCGAGCCAAAACCGTTCGTGATAGGCCGAATAAACTGGCTGTTCTCACTTACCAGCAGGGTACACATGCCAGTGCGATATTTTATAGCCTTGTTGAAACAGCAAAGGCCAATGACCTTATGATTCATGATTATATTTCTACTTGCTTACAGCACCTTGTTGAGCAGCCTGGTAATCATGAGTCGCTGTTACCTTGGAATATTAAACAAGCAGGGTGTCGTTAGCTAGACGCTTACGTTACAGCAGACTTCAGGCATAGGAATAGCTGATTCAGCTTAAGGGCGTTCAGAATTATTTGATCATGCTAACAATTTGAGTCTCGGTGTATTTACTTTTTCTCATAGTAAATTTTCCTATTTTCGTTAATGGAAAGTTCTACTTACTGAACTGTCGGCTGTTTCATTTTTTGGAAAAGTTGCAAGTCTGCTTTGTTAACAGGGTTAAAACCATCATGTTTGTTTCTCCTATTAGTTATCTATTTTTCATTCTCCATGTTTTTTCAATTATGCAAGGCGCAAAAAAAAGGGGCCGAAGCCCCTTGGATCAGATATGAACTTTAGGAAAGCCCATGGCACCGTAAACATTCAGCACATCATTCCAATCCCAACTTTTCACGCCAAGTGACGTTGGTATCGGAGGGATCAA
>CAKZQF010000026.1 GCA_937139475.1 uncultured Gammaproteobacteria bacterium
AACCATTCCTAAATCATCGCGCCTCAAACTGAATGCCCTGAGTTACTCTGAGTGGGAACAAACTTAGTCAGATTGGTATTAATCACTGATGGGACGCTTAATTGTGCCGCTGCTTTGTCCTACCGCCGCAAAGACACCGCTGTTTCTCCCAGTTCAACGCATTCCAGTTAGTCCATATGGGTAAGTTTATTGTGATTTAGGTGTGCTAGTTTTTAACTAAATGTAGTTGTCGACACTGATTGTTTACCATCATTGCGACACGTTACCGAGGTTAGCTCAGGAGCTTGTATGCCACTAAATAAACTGATTATCTTTTGCCTTGCTGCGCTAAGTGCTTGTTTTAGCACACGTGCTCTAGCAAATGATGCTAACGGCATTGATACGATGATCAATAAATTTGTTGCCCCGCTTTCCAAGTGGATTTCTGAGGTGATTTTTTACAAGGTTGAAATGTTTGGCACCGAGGTCACTCTGGTGGTGATGTGGCTAGTTATCGGTGGTGTGTTTTTTAGCCTCTATCTTGGTTTTATTAACCTAACCGGCTTTTGGCACGCAATGAAGCTAGTGCGTGGCGATTTTACTTCTCGAGATAAACAGCCAGGAGAGTTATCCCACTTTCAAGCGCTAACTGCCGCAGTATCAGGTACTGTCGGTATCGGTAATATTGGTGGTGTGGCTGTTGCAATATCAATCGGTGGCCCAGGTGCGACGTTTTGGATGATTGTTGCTGGATTTTTAGGGATGTCGACCAAGTTTATGGAGTGTGTCCTTGGTACGAAGTTTCGTAATGAAAATCCGGACGGTAGCGTTTCTGGTGGTCCAATGTACTACTTAGAAAAAGGCTTGGCCCTTAAAGGTATGCCAAAGTTTGGTAAGGCGATTGGCATTTTTTATGCGCTCGGCATCGTTATTGCCTGCTTGGGTATCGGCAACATGTTTCAGTCGAATCAAGCATACATGCAGTTCGTTAATATCACTGGCGGGGCAACCGATAGTTGGTTGGCTGACAAAGGCTGGCTGTTCGGTATCTTTATTGCTGTTCTTGTTGGCGCAGTCATTGTTGGTGGCATTAAAAGTATTGCCAGAGTGACCGAAAAAGTGGTGCCTACCATGGCGGTGTTTTATTGCGGCTCGGCATTAATCATCATAGGGATGAACTACGAGGCGATTCCATTTGCGTTCAACGCCATTATTGATGGCGCGTTCAATGACCAAGGTATCGCCGGGGGCGTTATTGGTGTGATGCTGATTGGATTTCAGCGCGCGGTATTTTCTAACGAGGCGGGGATAGGCTCTGCGGCAATAGCCCATGCGGCGGTTAAGACAGACGAGCCAGTAACCGAAGGCTATGTCGCCTTATTAGAGCCATTTATCGACACCATTGTGATTTGTACCATTACTGCACTGGTGATCATCACCACCTTTTATTATGACCCTAATTTTCACCAGGGGCTTGATGGTATTGCGATGACCTCGGCAGCGTTTGAGCGAAACGTCAGTTGGTCGCCTTATGCCATTGCGATTGCCGGTTTCTTATTTGCCTTTTCTACGTTAATAGCATGGTCATATTATGGCCTCAAAGCATGGACTTACCTTGTTGGTGAAAGTCAGTTAGCCGAGCTTTGTTTTAAATTTGTATTTTGTGTTTTTGCTGCAATCGGTTGCACCATTCAACTGAGCGCGGTACTAGATTTTTCCGATGCATTTGTCTTTGTAATTTGTGTTCCCAATATCTTAGGCCTCTATATTCTGGCGCCAATAGTTAAGCGGGAACTGACCAGTTATAAAGCACGCTTGGCGGCAGGTGAGTTTGTCGACCATTCTAAAAATTAATTTCTATTTATCAATTAGAGGAGAACTTTAATGTTTACCGTAAAACCAATTGCTGGCGCATTAGGCGCTGAGCTTCACGGTGTTGACCTAACAACTGAGTTGACTGATGAAGTACTTGCTGAAATTAAACGCTTGTTGGTAGAACACCAAGTGATTTTCTTTCGTGACCAAGACATTTCACCTGCGCAGCATAAAAAATTGGCGGAGTCTTTTGGCCCACTACAGACACATCCAGCTTATGGCACGGTGGAAGGTTTTCCTGAAATTACTATTTTAGAAAGCACACCTGAAGAGCAAACTAAAATCGAAGCATGGCATACCGACATGACTTTCCGTAAGCACCCGCCATTAGGTGCCGTGCTACGCTCTAAAATCATCCCTCCAAAAGGTGGTGATACGCTATGGTCAAGCATGACAGCGGCTTATGATGCGCTATCGCCAGCAATGCAAACGTTTTTATCTGGCCTAACGGCTGTACATGACTTTAGCTACGGCTTTAAAGAAAGTATCGCAGAGCCTGGTGGTCGTGAGCGTTTAGCAAAAGCTATTGCTGATAACCCGCCTGTAGAGCATCCAGTTATTCGTACTCACCCAGAGAGCGGAAAGAAAGTATTGTTCGTAAACTCACTGTTTACCACCCATATTGTTGGTTTACCACAAGCGGAAAGTGATGCGATTTTGAAGTTCTTGTATGAATTAGTCGTAACGCCAGAGCTAACCTGTCGCTTTCAATGGCAGCCAAACTCGATCGCTATTTGGGATAA
>CAKZQF010000027.1 GCA_937139475.1 uncultured Gammaproteobacteria bacterium
GAGCTCACAGACCAAGACTTTGAAGAGATTAACACTTCGATTACCAACATGATTCTTAAAGGTTGTGGATTGGCTTAGTCCTTGATTGCTAAAGTGGTAGTAGGCTAAATATACACAGCGTTAACCAGAAAATTAGGCTATGCTTAGCTTCCACTTTTTTATACTTTATAAATGGATTTGATTAATGAAAAAAATAGTTCTTCCGCTTGTCGCCGTTGCCGCGGTTGCAGGTATCGCTCCTAAATTTGTTGCCACGCAAGTAAACACCTCATTAAATGGTTTTGTTGCTCATATCAATAATATGCCAGGCTATAAGGCAAGCCTGAGTAACCTTGAGACTACGTGGTTTACGACCACCGCTGATATTAAAGTGAGTTTAGAGCTGCCAAATTACGGCCAGCCAATGGATGAGCAAGCCAAGCAAGCACTTGAAGCATTTACCGTTAATATAGATTTTGACGCAACTCATGGCCCTGTATTATTTGGTCAGCATAGCGGACTTGGCTGGAGCGGTTGGACTGCCACTGTTAATGGGGATAAATTGCGTGAGCATGCGCAGTGGCAGGAAGGTACGCCAATTTACCAATTAACTTCTATATTGGGGCTTGCTGGCACACACCGTTTCGCAGACCAAATGCCACAAGTGACAATCGATGGTGACAATAAATCATCATTAAACTTTAGCGGTTACGAAGGAGCAGGCACTTATAACGGCAAAGCGTTGATCTATGCGGGGCAAGCCGAGAGCGTGACGGCGCAGGCACCGTTGCTGGATATGAAAGCGAGCAGCTTGTCATTTGATATCGATATGCAATCAAGTATTCAGGACGCACTAGAACAAGGGCTTTATGACTCAGTAAGCAAGTTGAATGTGGCCGATTTTGTTCTTACTACCGGCGAAAATAGCGAAACCACTACTGTAAAAAATGCTTATTTAAGTGCCGTAACAAATGTTGATGAGACATTATCTGTCGGTGGTATTGCAATGTCATATGGCGTTGAAAAGCTGAGCACTGGTTCGTTTAGCGGCGAAGATATGGCGCTGGATATGGAGTTTAATAACTTAAGTGGTGAAGTATTGCGAGCGTGGCAAAAATTTGCGGAAGAGATGAATAAGGTCGATCCACAGCATCTGCCTGTGAAAATGCAAGAATTTGGTCAACAGCATTTACTAACACTATTAAAAGAACAACCACAAATTAACATTACTAGTCTCCGCGCAACGCTACCACAGGGCAAGGTCGATAGTAATATCTACACTAGCTTAGTGGGCATAGATGCGCTGCCCGACAATCTGCAAGATATTGGATTTTGGGCATCTCACGCATTGATGAATGGAAAAATTGCTGGCGACAAAGCTGCGATTGAATTTGTTGCCGCTGAAATGATTAAGCAACAAATGTTAGCGGATCCTCAAGCCCGCGAGATGACGCCTGAGCAACTTGAGCAAATAAGCCAAATGGCCCTACAGCAGACTCAAGGGATGCTTGGTATGTTAACCGAACAGGGTATGGTGATTGCCACTGAAACTAACTATGAGTCAGTGCTTAAGTTTGAAAATAGCCAATTAACCGTTAACGGAAAGGTGATTCCACTTCCTATCCCTGGTGCATAGCTTGAGCTGATTAAGCCTATGATTTTCGATATAACGCCATAACCGATCTGCTTGGTTATGGCGTTTTTGTATAGACTCCCTTTACCACTCTTAACTGACCATTTACGCTGCTTACTACAGCATGTACAGTCCATTGGATGGCAGGGCCTGCTGCCGGACAAAAGATGGTGTTTGGCCACAAGACCGTTGTCATAATAAAGCGTAGTACCCGCAAGGCAAGCAGCTGCGTCCCAGCCCTAATAGGTTATACGTTGATAATCTATATCACCTAAGACACTTAACATTTGGTGATTTATTGTGTCTTGCGATACGTTGGCTTGCTTCTTTTCCACTAAAATAACACGCTTTATGGCGCTAAAACTCTCACCGGCCAAGCGCAAATTGATAAGTGCGCCTTGTAGCGGTGCCAAGCTTGGATTATATGCACAGTTTTCGGCGTAGCGCCCTGTATAGATAGCTTGTGTTGTTGCTATGGCGATGCCACTAGGACTGTCACTGTAGGGGCTATAGCTACGCTGAGCGGCCGTGATGGCACTACTGATAAGTGTGTCATCTGAAGTTAATGTAATGGGATTGCTAGCCGATTGCATAAGACGATCTTCAACGCCTAGATCGTTTGGTCCAAATGATAAGGGAAGCAGCTGCTCGAATTGAGTGTCCGGCTCATTTGGCAACAACACCTTGATACTTTCAGCCTGAGTTAACTCATTGATAAATTGACGACAATGGCCACAAGGCGTGGCGCTTACTGCCAAATGAGTAAAGTGTGTTTCGTCATTATTCCATGCATTGGTAATAACACATTGTTCAGCGTGAATCGTTTGACCTAGCGTTTGTCCCACAAACTCAATATTTGCCCCTAAGTAAATACTGCCTGATGCACCAAGTGCAGCGGCGCCAACCTTAAAGTTTGAAATTGGGGCGTGGCTATAAGTTTGCGCCAATGGTACTAATTCTCGTAGCAATTGGGCGATGTCTGGCTGGTGCGCCATTAATCCATTGACTTGCTCTGGCGTGAATTTTGCGCTGAAGTTTGGCTGTTTAATGATTTGCACTATATGAGCTTGCAAAGGTTCATTTAGGCTGCGCAGCGCGTCTAATTGTTTATTTAATCGATTTGGTAGCAGTTGGCTCATCAGATAGCTCGTCCATGTTCATTTAGGGCTAAGCTGGCTTAGCCATATTGAATTATGCTCAATATGGCGTTGGAGTCAGCAACAATCTAAGCGTCGAAATAAGCTGGTGTTGATAAGGTAAATAGTGTGTCTGTTTCGCTGTCTTTAACGCGGAGTTGACTCTCTAATTCAATATCACTTGGTAAAATTGCACAAGCAATTGTTTGCTCACCTAAGTTACTTACGCTTACGATAGTTCCTGCATTTCGCCAGTTATCGCCAATTTGTCGCTCTAGACTATCACCCGGTTGCGTATCAATGTGTGATGATGAGCTCAGAATAAACATCGCACGTTTGTTTAAGCCACGGTAATGCATTCGTGCCACTGTTTCTTGACCAATATAACAGCCCTTACTGAAACTAATACCGTTTATCATCTGCATATTAAGCATTTGCGGGACATGTTCACTTTGCAGTGCTGGTGTTATTTGTGGTGTTCCGCTTAGATTATCCAGTGCGAACCAATGTTGGTTTGAGTACTCGGTGGTTGTTAACTGACCTAGGGCATCGCATAGTGACTGGTGTTGCGCCGGCGTAGAGACAAGCAATAAGCGGGGCTCACCGTTTACTTTCAGCGGGAATGAAGAAACAACACCGTATTGGGTTTCAATCGTGTCTATATCATCGCCTAACTGTTTATCCGTTAGTGTGTTTGCCCATGCTAATGCATCGGTGCCGCTTAACCCTGTGCAGTGGTATTGCTCGGTAGCGTCAACTATTTCTACTTTTGAGAATACGGCATATTTCTTTAAGCTTGGTAGGTGCGACTGGGTGTTTTGTTGAGCTTGTAACGCTAAGATGGCGTTGCCACATTGGATAAGGCGCAAAATCGCTAGCATCTTCCCTTTTGCATCACAATGCGCACCAAGCACGCTTTGTTGCGGAGACAGCTGCTCAAGATCGCAGGTTAGCTGTCCTTGCAAAAACTTGTTATTGTCTTCACCTGTTAGTTGAGTTACGCCAATGGCAAGCGATGGGAAAACGTTAAATGAATTAGTCGGCTGAGTCATGGGAACCTTTGCAAGCGAGTTTTATTGTCGCTGATCCTAAATAAAAATGCCGCAATAATCAAAGATTAGTGCGGCATTTATTATTAATAGCGATTGAGATTATGCAGAGTGCAATGTACGTGCTCTGATAGTCCCTTCGATCTTTTTCAATTCCAGTAGTGCATCTTCCGCATCTTTCGCTTCAACTTCCATAACAACGTAACCAATGTCTGCTGTTGTTTGTAGGTATTGTGCGCTGATGTTAATTTCTTTTTCGGCAAACGCCATATTGATCTTATTCATCACACCTGGTTGGTTTTTATGAATGTGCAATAAGCGGGATGTACCTGTGTGTTGTGGCAACGATACTTCAGGGAAATTAACCGCAGACAGTGTTGAACCATTATCTGAGTATTTTGCTAACTTACCAGCAACTTCAATACCGATATTTGCTTGGGCTTCTTGTGTACTGCCTCCAACGTGTGGTGTTAGGATCACATTGTCGATACCACGTAGTGGTGAAGTGAACTCTTCAGAATTTGATTTTGGCTCTACCGGGAATACATCAATTGCCGCGCCGCTGATATGTTTGCTATTTAGCGAATCCGCTAAGTCTTCAATGTTCACCACTGTGCCACGTGAAGCGTTAATTAAAATAGCGCCTTCTTTCATTCCGGCCATTTCTTTTGCACTAAACATGTATTTAGTTTGTGGTGTTTCTGGCACATGAAGTGTTACAACATCAGACGTAGCTAATAAGTCTTCCATCTTAGCGATTTGACTAGCGTTGCCTAATGGCAGCTTATCTTCTATATCGTAAAAACGAACGCGCATGCCCAAGTTTTCTGCCAAAATACCTAGCTGCGTACCAATGTGGCCATAACCGATGATACCTAATTGTTTGCCACGAGCCTCAAAAGAGCCGATAGCTGATTTTTGCCACTCTCCACGGTGTGCTTTGGCACTTTTCTCAGGAATGCCGCGTAGTAACAGGAGGATTTCTCCCAAGACCAATTCAGCAACTGAACGTGTGTTGGAGAATGGGGCGTTAAATACTGGAATTCCGCGCTGCTCAGCAGCATGTAAGTTAACTTGATTCGTTCCAATACAGAAACAACCGATAGCAACAAGTTTGCTTGCAGCGGCCAGTACATTTTCATTAAGCTCGGTACGCGAACGAATACCGATGAAATGAACGTCTTTAATTTTCTCGATTAGCTCGTCTTCAGGTAGTGAGGTTTTCAAACACTCAATGTTGCTATAACCGGCATTTTGCAATACCTCAAGTGAGCTTGGATGTAAGCCCTCTAGCAATAATATTTTAATCTTGTCTTTAGTGAGTGAATAATGAGCCATTAGTAATTTTCCTAAGCCAGTTTACGCCGTTTAATGTTACGTAAAGTAACAAATTTAATCGCTTAAAGGGAGAGTTTATTTGTAATATCTATAAATAAATTTATATAAGCGCTAAGCTACGGTAATAAAGGGATTTACTATATGACTTTAGGCTAATTACTCCGGCAAAAGTGGCTTTTTTACCAAAGGACATTAGGCCTTCTTGTATACAATTGTTAAATAAATGGGTGAGTTTTCTGACAGTCTAGACAACTTATTGCGAGGTGAGAAATTTTTTCTATTTTAATGGAATTTGTTTCTTGAAATAAGAGAGGAGGGGTGGGTGTTTTTCAAACAGCAGTTTAAAGCAGTAGGTGCCAAATGGGACCTACTGCTACGGGGTGTTATCGGTGGGAAGTTTTAACACCTTCTGGCGTTGCTAATAACAAGGTATCAGCACCACGCTCAGCAAAATAGCCATTGGTTACAACACCAACGACAGCGTTTATTTGTCGTTCTAACTCGCAAGCATTTTCAACATTGAAGTTATAAACATCTAATATAATGTTGCCATTGTCTGTAATAACGCCTTCGCGGTATACCGGATCACCACCAAGCTTAACTAACTGGCGGGCAACATATGAACGAGCCATTGGAATAACTTCAACAGGCAATGGGAAATCGCCTAATAGCTTAACTAATTTGCTTTCATCAGCGATACAAACAAATTTATCGGCAACAGCAGCGATTATTTTTTCACGGGTCAGTGCTGCGCCACCACCTTTAACCATTTGCATGTTATGGTTTATTTCGTCAGCTCCGTCAACATAAACACTCAGCTGGTCAACGGTATTTAAATCAAATACTGGAATACCTAGTTCTTTTAGGCGACGAGTAGATTCTTCAGAGCTTGATACCGCACCTTCGATTTCCCCTTTAATGCTACCTAAAGCATCAATAAAATGGTTAACAGTAGAACCTGTGCCGACACCCACAATGGTGTTAGGCTCAACATATTCAAGGGCTGCCCAACCAGCGGCTTTTTTCATTTCATTTTGATTCATTAGAGTGTTCCAGCTCACAAACTTAATAGTAGCGCTATTGTAGCTAAAGCCCCTTTGATAAGCACTACTTTCTTCGCCATTTAGCCATTAATTGATCGGCTTTTTTAGCTGATTTTGTTAGCATGTTTTGTGCGATCTTAACGTAGCGTCTAGCCCAGTCATATTCAAGAGCTAGGATTGTTAAGGCAATAGGTAACAGGACAACTGTACCTGGCAATAAAATAAATATTAAGGTAAAGAGTAACAGGCCACCACCAACCAAGGTAATAAGGGCTTTTCTTATAAATTTGTTAGATTGAAAGTTCATGAAATGCTCTGTTGTAATGAGATAATCCTTTTATAAGCAAAACATGAGCCAATATATTAGTTGTTATTTATCAGTGTGTTGTGTTGTTGTCTTTTGCTAAGTTAATCAAGGTAGACATTTTTTGGTGGATTTAACCAGAGGTAGAAGTAAGTGAGTGATGACAAGCAACCAACGTGGTTTGTTTACTTTGTTCGTTGTAAAGACAATTCTTTATACTGTGGGGTTACCACAGATATTGAGCGACGGGAGGCAGAGCATAATCAAACCAGCAAAGGGGCTAAATACACGCGTGTAAGGCGTCCTGTCTCCATGGTATATCAAAAGCGATGTAGCAACCGCAGTGAAGCGTGCAAGGAAGAAGTGCGCCTTAAAAAATTGAGTAAGGCACACAAAGAAGCACTGGTTAGTGCTAGTCCATAAAGAGGCAATTCGCCAAGGTTTTTTGAATCGCAACCACATCGGAGCCACGCTTTAGTTCATAACTAATGGGCTCTTTGTCGCTTCCTATCCAAATTTTTAGTTCTGAGTCCATATCAAAGTGACCAGCACTTTCGACAATAAAATGGCTAATCGATTTAAATGGAATTGAATGGTACTGGATCTTTTTTCCGGTTAATCCTTGTTTATCGATAATTAACATTCGTTTGTTGGTGAAGATAAACATATCTCGAATCAACTTAAAGCCCAATTCAACTTGTTCATTGTTGGCTAGTATTGGTGAGAACTCTTCATTTAGTTCAGCATTGTCTAATTCAGACGCGTTGCCCATTAATCCACTTAACAATCCCATGTTTTATTCCTTTGTGTATTGAATGTGATCACTGATACGCGCATGCGCCAGTGCGGTTAGTTCTTTCAAACTTAAATCTTGATATTGATGTGGCAAGATAGGTTCGAGCACTTCGACACTAATTCTCTGGTGACCTTTAAAGTGTAGACTACTCTTTGGTACCGCTTTGTCGGTATCGGTTAATACTACCGGCATAATAGGTACTTGCATCTCTTGGGCAATTTTAAATGCGCCAGTTTTAAAAGATTTTAGTTGGCCATCATTAGAGCGTGAGCCCTCGGGAAAAATAAATACGCTGCTGCCATTTTCTAGATGTGCTTTTGATTGGCTAATCATATTCTTAATAGAGCTGATGCCGCCACGCTTGATAGCGACGTAGCGGTTGAGAAACATTGTCCAGCCAATAAAGGGGATCTTAAAGTTTTCGATTTTAGATACCCACTTGAAATGAGTAAATAACAAAGAGGCGGCCAACACATCGATAGTTGAAAGGTGGTTTGAGATAATAACGTAGGGCTGATTGGCAACAAACTTATCACGGCCAATGATTTTTATTGACCAAAATGGGTTGGTCCAAAAATACAATGCGCCCCATAAGTGACTAAAATAGTTAAGGACGATCAGACGACGATCGAATGGCGTGGTGACAATTCTTATAATGACAGCGATTGGAAATAAAACGATTGATAAGATCATAACCCATACTAGGTATAATGCCGATAAAACATAACTCAAAATTGATAATCCCTTTAATTAACTTACTTGCTAGAGCTCTTTTAGCGCAATTATATATTATCGTAAAGCATCTGAGTTAGGTTTTATGCACTGATGAGGAGGCAATTTCATTATATGGCAGATATCTTGTGTACTTATTTGTAGGTACGCCTCCCTTATCTTTGCTGCCAAGGCTGGTGATGATTGTTTGCTTAGCGCAAAAGAAGGCGCTGATAAAAAGGCGTGCTTAATATGTGTTACGGTATCTATCGGTAGGCCACTGGCAAGCAACTCACTTTCTATTTGCGCTTTCGAGCCAATAATCACATCGATACGTCCTAAAGCAAGCATACCGACAGTTTGTCTTAGGTGTGAAACACGGCTAATTTTTTTATAGTTATGCTGGATTAGAAATTGCTCATTAGCGGTATTTATTTGGGTCCCGATTCGCAAGTTTTTTAAATCGTTAAAATTGGTATTAACTAATATTGGCTTGGCAAGACGGAAAAAGGATATATCGGTTGTCAAAGGGAAACGTCCGAGCCACTGAAATTTTCTCTCTCGATGCGGCGTTTTATTAATAGTGTAAATCAACACGTTAGGTTGGGTGAGTGCAATTTGATAGCTGCGAGCCCAAGGGTAGGATTTAATAGTGTATTTGATATTTAAAGATTTTAACAGATGCTTGATTAGCAAGGTGTTGGAGCCAACAACTTTTCCGTTACTAACATAATTGAAGGGGGCAAGGTCCTCTGTGACAACTTGCAGTTCGACTGCCTTAGTAGCTAGAGAGACGACCAGCAAAACAATGCTGGTTAAAATTGATATTATCCGTTTCATATGACTTCTTTGATTCCATTTATGCTAATAGTAGCACGCATTTTGTCCGGCATTAATTTTAAAAGAAGTCATATGGTAGTGGAGGACATTCTATAATGATTGAGTTAATATGGGCAGATACCAGGGCGCGTATTGATATGCGTTAGATATTGATAATAAAGGAATGAAATGAATTTAGTTACTCGCAAATTAGCTTGTTTTAGTTTAACGGCTTTATTAATGAGTGCTCCAGCCACCTTACTGGCGCACGACCATCAATCAATGCCCAAACATCAGGCTAAAATGGCTGAAAAAGGCGATATTATGCTGCATATGCCTTGGTCTCGAGCACTGCCTCCGGTAGCTACTAATGGCGCCGCCTATTTAATGGTTCACAATAATGGTAATACGAGCGATAAAATTATTGCGATTAAAAGCCCTATTGCTAAGACTGTGATGATGCATCAAAGCGTTAGCGAAAATGGCAACGTGCACATGGAACATATCAAGGAACTGTCGGTAAAGCCGCGCGGTATGATTCATTTTAAACCCGGTGGCTACCATGTCATGTTGATGGGTCTTAACAAGCCCTTAGTTGCAGGCGAGTCTTTCCCCATTACCGTTGTGATGGAAAAAGCGGGTGAAATTACCGGT
>CAKZQF010000028.1 GCA_937139475.1 uncultured Gammaproteobacteria bacterium
CACTTAACATGTACGACTCACCTTGTGTATCAGTCAAAGTAAGCGTCAATGTGTCAAATGTCCAATCGCCAAAATTAGCCGTGTTTTTTACCGTTGCAGGCACACTTTGTGCGACTTCTAATCTCCGTACAATGCTTTTAACCCTTGCCACCAATTCACGTGCGTCAAAAGGCTTGCCGATATAGTCATCTGCCCCTAGTTCAAGACCAAGCACTTTATCTGGTAAGCTATTGCGGCCAGAGAGTATAATGACACCGATCTTTTTATCATCGAAAAACTCTTTAACCAGCGTCAGTCCGTCCATATCGGGCAGGCCCAAATCAATAATGCACAATGAGGGTAGCTGTCTCTTTATTGCATTAAGTGCCTGTTCCCCAGTGGTAAAAGGCTCAGCAATAAAATCATAGCGCTCCAGCTCATCGCACACCAGTGAACAAATATCACTTTCATCATCGATGACATAAATTAATGGTTTCGTTTTCACTACAAACATGACCTTTTTATTATTTTGAGGAATTTGTTCATACCCATCGGATTAATGGTATTACTTTTCGCTAACATTCAGCCTTAATGATAGCTTCGCGCAAATCCTGTGCAATAAATGGCTTACGAAGAATAGCCTGCTGAAGGTGTGCTTCGCTATTGTCTTCATACGCATAACCACTCATTAATACCACTTTACAATCAGGGCATTGCGCTTGAACTAGCCTTGCCAAATCAAAGCCATTGTTGCTGCCCGGCATGCTAATATCAGTGACCATAGCATATAAGCCATTGATTGTGGTGATAAGTTGTTCTGCCTCATCACCGTCAACCGCTTCAATAACACTAAAGCCAAAAGAAATAAGCTGTTCACGGACAACCAGTCTGACGTCGTTATTATCTTCCACCAGCAAAACTAACTTATCACAAAAGTCGTCCTTACCGATGTGGTTAAGTCGCTCTGGCTTGTCGCTTGCTCGGCACTCTTGACTCGCCAATGGCAGTAATAGGGAAACACAGGCACCGCCATTGCTGACATTTTCGAGTTTAGTGTAACCTTGAGACTGTTTTACAAAACCAAATACCATACTTAGCCCCAATCCCGACCCTTTACCGGTCGGTTTGGTAGTAAAAAATGGTTCAAATGCATTGCTAATCGCCGTGGCTGAAAAACCATCACCATTATCGATAACGCAAAATTGGACATAGTCGCCAGCAACAACTTCCTCATCAAAATTTGATACCGTTTTTTCGTTAACCAGTTGAATGTCTATCGATATATCCCCACCATGGGGCAAGGCATCTTTGGCATTGAGCACCAAATTAATCAAGCAGTTTTCGAGCTGGCTAATATCAACGTACAAGGTCAAATCAGTGTTGTTGATGTGATGGTGTAGTGTAATCGTGCTAGGAAGCGAGTTTTTTAACAACTCAACTGTCTCGTCAAGGAGTTTATTAACCTTCACCACGCTTGGTACCAATGACTGGCGACGTGAAAAAGCCAATAATCTATTAGTGATATCACTACCACGACGCGATGCCCTAATGGCCGGGGTTAAGTGCTTTTGAATGCTGTGTTCATGACAAAACCGTTGCTGTGCGGCAGCTAAGTTACCCAGTATGATGGTTAAAATGTTATTAAAATCATGTGCTAAACCGCCAGCCAGCTGCCCCACGGCATTCATTCGCTGCGCTTGATTTAGTTGCTGATTACTTTTAGCCAAGGCTTGCGTTCGAGCATCTACTTTTGAGTCCAGAGTTGCAATATTTTCTCTGAGTTGGCTTAGCATATGGTCAAAAGCATTAGCTAAAACCCCTAGTTCATCCCTGCGTGAAATCCCACTCGTTAACGTCAGGTTTCCCTGGCTAGCCTGTTTAGCCACTGATGCCAATTTACTGAGAGGCCTGGTGATCCACTTTGAAAATACAAAGGCCAACGCCATCGCAACAAACAACGCAATTAAACCCACCACGACAATTCGTTGGCTCAATAACTCGCCGCTATACTGCAACTCATCAACATAAACTGAAGAACAAATATACCAACCTAAACTAGGAAGGTGCCGCACCAAGGAGAGCTTATTATGACTATAATTATTGGGATCGTCAGGACGGTCCCATTTATAAACCAACTCCTTACCAGTATCTGCAACATCAATTAGCTCTTGTAAAATTGACTGATTGGTTTCTGGGTCTTTTAAAGATAGAGCATTCGTTTTATTGATATTTTGATTAGGGTGAACCAGCATATTTCCTTGTTCATCAAAAATGAACAAGTAGCCAGTTTTGGCTATCACTATTTGCTCTATAATCTGGCGCAGTTCCGTCACTGCTTGTGAACGCCGCAGCTCAACTTCACGTTCGATATCATCGACATAAACGCCTGTACCGAGGAAAACATCCCATTGCGGCAAATAGCGGACATAGGATAACTTTTCAAGATGCCCTTGCTCCCCTATTCGTTGCCATGGATAGTGATAATAATCAGCGCCATTCGTTTTAACTTCATTGATTATATCCGGGATAATCAACTGTCCCTGCGCATCAACTAGTTGAGAAGCATCAACACCATGAAATCTTGGGTCTGGATGAGACAGCAATGTCGCTTGCGCATTAGCCAGCCAAACATAGCCTCCATTACCATAGTTGAAGTGGCGAAGCCCTTGGTATGCTTTTTTTAATGCATCCGCTTGTTGCACGCCTGATTGTTTAGCTTGTTTTAGGGTAACGTCAATATAGGCAATGGCTAAGTCTGAGACTGAAGCCAAGTTTCGCTTATGTCCAGCGATTGTTTCTTCACGATAAGCGGTTAAACTTTGTTCCATTTGGTTAGCTAAATCGTAGACATTATTTAACACCAAATGACTGGCATTTCTTTCACTTTGATAAATTTGTTTATTAATCAGTGGCACAGAATACCAATACAGCACAGCAAATAAGACCAATAAGATCGCAGCGATAACAGAAAAGAATACGCGTGATAGTTTATGCTGTACAAACATCGACACTCCATTAAATACCAATAATGCTTTCCTTATAACATGAGGGATTAATTTTTTGATAGTAGACTTAGTAGTAAAACAAAAAAGGGCTGGAATAAACCAGCCCAAAGAAAAGATAGCAATCTGGAAGGAATCACTACCTCCTAGGCGCAGTGCTAACCGCCTAAGCTAAATCGTTGGCCCGTTGACGCAACAAATATTTTTGGATCTTACCCGTGGACGTTTTAGGGAGCTCTCCAAAAACAATCGTCTTGGGCCTCTTAAAACGAGCCATATTATCGCGGCAAAAATCAATCACTTCCTGTTCGCTGATGTCAGAATTCGGCACTGGTGTGATAAAAGCACAAGGCGTTTCCCCCCATTTCTCATCCTGCTTCGCGACAACGGCAACTTCTTGTATTTTTGCGTACCGATACAGAATATCTTCCACCTCGACACTGGAAATATTTTCACCACCGGAAATAATCACATCTTTAGAGCGGTCTTTAATTTCGATATAACCGTCGCTATGCCACACCGCCAAATCGCCAGAGTGTAACCAGCCCCCTTCAAACGCGCTCTGAGTAGTTGATGGGTTTTTCAAATAGCCTTTCATCACCAAGTTTCCACGCATGAAAATTTCACCAATCGACTCGCCATCTTGCGGAACAGGTTTTAGTGTCACCGGATCGGCAACCATCAATTGGTCAAGCATTGGAGAACGTACCCCTTGGCGAGCTTTAAGACGCGCTTGTTGCTCAGCACTCTGCTCATTCCACTCATCATGCCATGCACATACAACCGATGGTCCGTAGGTTTCGGTTAGTCCATAAACATGGGTTACCTTAAAGCCAGACGCTTCCATCCCTTCGATCACTGAAGCCGGTGGCGGTGCACCAGCAGTCATGACTTTGACTGTATGATTGATACTATCTTTTAGCTCTTGCTCAGCACTATTGAGCATATTAAGAACAATTGGAGCACCACAAAAATAGCCAACATTCTCAGACTTAATTAAGTCATAAATAAGCTCTGTTCTAACATGACGCAGGCTCACACTGGTACCTGCTGTTGCTGCAATAGCCCAAGGGAAACACCACCCATTACAATGGAACATCGGTAACGTCCACAGATATACTGGATGCTCCCCCATGCTCCAGGACATCACGTTACTCACCGCATTCAAGTAAGCGCCCCGGTAATGATAGACCACCCCTTTAGGATCCCCCGTGGTACCGGAGGTATAGTTTAAGGTTATTGCTTCCCATTCATTGCTTGGGGCAATGGGCTCAAAATCATCATAACCTTGCTCAAGCAGTTCATCATAAGTGAGAGCTCCGATGAACTGACCTTCGCTAAAGCTAGGATCATCTATATCAATAACCAGCGGCTTATTGGGCACCATCTTCAGTGCCTTTTTTACCACATCACTAAATTCACGATCGGTAATTAGGATCTTGGTCTCTGCATGGACCAAAATAAATGCGATAGCTTCAGCGTCAAGGCGGGTATTAATGGAATTAAGTACTGCACCACTCATTGGCACCCCAAAATGGGCTTCAAAGTGTTCACTAATATTAGGCGCAATGATTGAAACAGTATCTCCTTTGCCAACTCCTCGCATCGCCAAGGCACTCGCTAAACGACAACAGCGTTTATAAACCTCTGACCAGGTATGAGAAATTTCACCATTGATTGTTGCAACCTTATTTGGGTAAACAAAGGCTGCGCGCTCCAAGAAAGAAACTGGAGTTAACGCCACGTAGTTTGCCTGATTTTGCTCTAAGCATTGCTCAAATATGTTTTGTTTATTCATTTTCAACTCCAACTCGGCTAAGACTTTTCTGATTTTACAGTGGCTAAATTCTCATCGTCTTCACCACCAAAAATCACATTATCTTTAGCATTGTGCTTACCCAATAAGCGTGGACGCTCAATCAGGAAGTACAACACCAAACCTATCACTACCGCATACACAGTGGATTTTGGGTCAGGCATCGCTAAGGTCACTGCGACAATCCCCGCTACTCCACGCTCAGTTGAGTCTTTGAGTTGCTCCATCCCAACCATAATACAAATATAGGCTGTTAAAATAAGAGTTAACGACAATGCAATTGGCAGTACAGGTTTAAAGACAGTAACCAGTGGCAAGGCAAACAATGCCAATAATCCACTAATCCAGAAGGTGCCTCCGCCACTATAAATGGAATCCATCGATTTGCGTCCCATCGCATAGCGTTCTGCAACCGTTGCATGAGCAGCAGTCCAAAGAGGACCGGCAAGTCCCGGCCATGGCGCGAAAAAGGCATGAATGGCGTTACGAATTGCCGTTACCAAATGCACCCGGTCAACGTTTTCTTCAATTTTTTCATCATCGCGTATATGATCAACGCGCTTCACTAAAGTAAAGCCAACAATGATGTCACCAAAGGCAATAACATAAGCAATCAACGCCGTAGGAATTGCGAGCAAAAAGACATCCCAGCCAGGGAAGCCAACCGTAAAGGTTAGGTATTGAAACATCAACGCAAAATCAGGCTGAGTGATACCCCACTGGATATCAGGCAGAGGATACTCTCCAACACTCCAACCAACTATCATCGCAATGATCATGCCCGGCACCATACCAAAGTTAGCAATTTTCTTGGCCAGCGCATTGCCTTCGATAACATTTTTAAATGACAGCGAAAATAGTATATAGGCCGAAACAATTGAACCAACGATAAGAGAGATTGGGGTTGCATCGATACGACCACCAAATTTAAGCTCCCCCATCATAGCCGCCATACCTGCGCCAATAATAACGCCTGATTTCAATGAGTTTGGAATAAAGTCAACCAATTTTGAGCCGAGGCGAGTAACGCCTAAAAATAAAAAAATTAATGACACTTCAATTTGCAAGGCAAATAATGCCTTGATGGCTTCAGGGCCAGGTTCAAATCCCTTAAGATAAAGTAAGACGACAGGAATCGCTGGTGTGATCCAGCCAGGCACTAGCGGAACGCCAAGAAGCGAGGGCAGGATGTAACATAAGCCAGCAACAAAGGTAAACGCTAATGCGGCTTCATAAGGCATTCCCAGGTAGGTTTCCAATAATGGGATCATCGCCAAACCCACAACAAACATGAAAAACCCCTGAATCATTTCAGGCATTTCCCAGCGGTAATGAATGAATGGCAATCTAATTTTAAACGGTCCAGCAGGCCAATATGGCTGCTCCTTACCGTGACTACGTTGAATCAATGACATCACTTTTCCTTCTTATAATCTGATGGTAGATAACGTCTAATTGACCACTAAAGCGTGTCAGAAATTTTTCAACAATGTGACGAAATGTTACAGACGCAACAGTAATAACAAGAATTTAACAAGCATCATGAGAGATAAGCAGCACTGCTTAGCCATTCGCAGCGAATAGG
>CAKZQF010000029.1 GCA_937139475.1 uncultured Gammaproteobacteria bacterium
TTTGATCTTGAGCAGGAGCTAGCAATAGAAGCTCGCCATCAGCAGCTTAAAGAAGATGTTGAAAGCTTTTTTGTTGCAAGCTTTGAAGAATCAACGCCTGTTAGTGCCTTGGATTACTTACAACAAAAAGGGTTAGAGTGGGACGGTGAAATGTGGCTGTTCCAAGTCATTGCAGAGCACGAAGGCTTGGCTTACCAATTGCGTCAGCGCTTTGATTTAATTAAGGAAAAATCCTTTGAAAACGAGTTTAATCATGTTGAGGTTATCCGAGATGTTAGTTTAAACGTTAATGTGTAAGGAAGAAGGCGTAGATGGAGCTACTTAGTGCAGCAGCAATTATTGAATTAGCTAAAGTCCAAAAAAAACTATTACTTGAAGAACGAGTTGCTGTAAACAAAGCTGGCTGGTTAAAAGATGTATTGCACTGGTGTAATGAACATGAAATAGACTTAGGCGATGAGGCGCCACGTAAGTTCTGGATTACAAAAGCTGGTATCGCATCGATAGAACATTGGCTGGCTTTGCATGGACAGGGAACATTGCAAAGTCAAGCTCAAAGCCGCTTGGGTGAGCGCACTGAGGTGACATCATCCAATGAGAAAATAGCCAAAATCAAGCCCATGCAGCATCGGGTGCTTTGTGTTAGCTGTAACTTAGACCAACGTTTAAATCAGCAATATTTTTTTCACTTAGTGGACACACCAAAACAGATAATTAGTGAGCTTGAATATACTAATATTGACCTCACCTACTACGATTATTTAGTCGTGATAGAAAATAGGGATAGTTTTACTGATTGGCATCGTTTTATTCCTTTTATAAAAGGCCTAATCAATCCGCTAGTGATTTACCGCGGCCATGAGAAAAAGCATAGTAAAGGCTGTAAAGCGCTCAAAGCACGATGGCGAGAAATCAAAGGTGATCAAGGCCTAGTGTATTTTGGCGATGCCGATATTGCTGGGCTTGGTATTGCAATAGCAGGCGAGGTACCTTACCAGCATTTACTGTTGCCAGAAATGAGAGTATTGACAGCGAAATTAGACCCTGCTCAAGTTAACTCAGCCTATGACTATGCTCGTCGAAATATAGATAAAAGACTATTTGAAAAATGGCACGGGTTATACAGTATGCTTAATCAAAAGGCGGCACTGCGCCAACAAAACATGTTTAATTTGCCTTTGGTGCTTTATTGAAGTGTCCGGCTAATTCAACCACAACATCTAAATTTATTGTATCACTTCATATAACTTATCCCTTCGTCAACGCTATGAGTTAAGAAAAACTTAATACTCAGTGTTCTATTTCCCTTCGGGAGCGAAGCATTAGGCCCACTCTTAATCAAGTCATCGCCTATTTCAGCCGAAATTAAAATATACGATAAAGACACATCGACTCTAAAGTACTGAACTTTATTATTCTGATAAATGACTGGAAACTATAACTATTGGTTGATAATTAATTACGTATTAATGGTTTAGGGTGTTTTAAGTGGTTTGAATTTGTCAGTGACAATTTTTGAACTACGCTTTGAGCGGTGTTTATTTAAGAGTAACGTCAACGCACATTGCTTGTGAATAAACATAGATATGCTCAGTAGAAGTTAAGCAATGTTTAAAAAACTAATCTAACTTGAAGGACCAAATCGATGCAATTATCTTTTCTTTGGAAAGTGGGGGTTATTTTTAGCCTAACTGTTACTTCAGTTTTCGCAGCTGACATCCCTAAATGTAATCAAAGCATGGGCTTTCCTTGTATCGTTTATAAAAATGATTTATTGGCAGGTGATGTGCGAGTCCCTCGTTCTGGTAATGACAAAGTAGAAGTTGTTCAAGCAGCCATTGAAAGTGCAATAGGTTGGGATGTCAACTTAACACTATATGGAAAGAGTGACACAAATTCGAGTTTGTTTAATTTTAGAAACTTTGACTCCGGGTCTAGCTTAGAAAACTCATACAGTGGAAATTGGGTGGTTAACAATGGTGATGATATAGGTTTTTATACGTTAAAAGCTGCAAATGGTTTTATTGTCAACTTCACTACCAGCGCGAATAATGGCGAATACTCAACGGAAGGGTTATTAAATAATGGTGGGAAACAACCTAAAGTTTCTCATATCAGTTTTTGGTTAACCGATAACTTCCCCCCAAGTATAACGTCTGCCCCAGTTATCGTTGCCACTCAATTAGTAAATTATGATTACAATGTTGACGCAACAGATCCAGATCCATTTGATGTACTGACGTTTTCGCTTGTCGACGCCCCAGTGGGAATGCAAATAAACCCACAAACTGGCATTATCACTTGGATGCCTACAACAACGGATACCGCTACGGTAACTGTTAAGGTGACCGACTTGCAAGGCGCTTATGACACTCAAACTTATAGCATATCAATAGAACAACAGGGTAACCAAGCGCCAAATATAACTAGCTCACCAGTATTAAATTCAGTTATTAATCATAGTTACGAGTATCAAGTGACCGCACAAGACCCCAATCCAAACGATATATTAACTTATTCATTTGCTTTAGGCGAAGCTCCAGCTTCTATGCATATAGATCCGGTGACTGGGCTAATACGATGGATTCCTACTAGCGAAGGAATCGTCCCTGTAACGATAAAGGTTTCTGATCAATTAGGTTTATTCGATACTCAATCATACGAATTATTAGTGTCCCCAGCGCAAAATTTACCACCTGAAATCATATCAATGCCTAGTGAAAAAACACAGGTTGCGACTAACTACGAATATGATATAGAAGCCATCGACCCAAATAACGATGAAATTACATATCAACTTGAAACAGCTCCATCCAACTCTAGTATTAACACTATCACAGGTGAGCTTACCTGGGAGGTTACCCAGGCTTATAACCCAGGAAATCTAGAGTTAAATTCACAGTGCCTTATAAGTAATGAAGATACGGTCGCTACTTTTGGTGATGCAGAAATATTAGTCGTTATCGATGAGTCTGGCTCCATGTCAGGAGAGCAGAGCTGGATTGGAAACATGATGCCTGCTTTAGATGTTGCTTTAAATAATGCTGGAGTAGGTGAAATTAACGGGAATAGGTATGGCTTGATTGGTTACGGTAACTCTCGTGTCGTACCTCGGAGTTTACTAATGCCAAATGGGCTTTATGGAAATGCTCAAGAGTTCGAACAAGCCAGTAAAAGCCTTATGTTAAATGGAGGCACCGAGGATGGATGGTCTGGTATTGATTACGCTCTTCGTAATTATGAACAAGGCGATAGACGAGCAAGAAATGTAATCTTAATAACCGATGAAGACCGTGATAACACAAATAGCGCGATAACCTATGCTTCCACATTAAGATTACTAAATGAGCAAGATGCACTGTTGAATGCAGTGGTTAATGCACGATTTTATTGTGGAGATGGTCAGCGGGCATTAGGAGTCAATAGTAAAGGAGTTGGTTATGTCGTAGACGGCACTGGCGGCTATGTTCTATGTGAGAATACTCAAGCTCGTTCAGGCAGCGGTGCTACTGTTGCTCATTATGTAAACATGGCGATAGAAAATGGTGGTGCGGCATGGGATCTAGACTTCCTTCGTCGTGGTGGACACTACGCTGAATCTTTTTCTAAAGCACTAATAGATATTAAGGTTGAGGAAATTTTAGAACAATTACCACCTGCACCAGCTTCAGATTTGGTCGTCTCTGACTTAATCATTTCTGATAATGGAACCAGCGCAGTTGTAGAGGTGTTAAATAGAGGGCTTTCGGATACGCCTGGTGGAAGCTCACTGTCCGTTTATTCATCAACGCAATTATTGACCGAAGTCGAGTTAGAGGCCATTCCTGCTGGGCAGTCTAGTGAAATCGTCATCGCATTAGAACCATCATTTTTAACTGGTGATATTAAAACAGTGATAACTCCATCAGCGAATGTAGTTGAATGTTCCAATGATAATAATGAGAGCTTATTTGCACTGTTTAAAGCTATAGCTATAGATTCTAGCGGCCTTAGTGATACGCAATTTTTTACAATGAATGCGTTATCCGAAAATCATGCTCCGATTATTCTCAGTGACCCGAATACGATTGCAAGGGTGAACTTGAACTATAACTACTTAGTCCTCGCTAAAGACGCTGATTTGGCTGACGGTCTAACATATCAGCTAAAGGTTGATGAAGATAAGGAAAGTGTTATTCCAGATGAAATGACAATAGATGGTTTCACTGGTGAAATAAACTGGATTCCCCAACAATCAATGGAGCTGCAAACCTATCATATTTTAATAGAGGTATCAGACTTGCTCGGCTTTGTTAGTCAACAAGAGTTCGACATAACGGTATCCCCCGAAGCTATCAAGTTATTTAGTCCTGGCCAACAAAACTCTTATATAGGGGATCCTGTTTTGTTGCAGCTGTTATTTAACAGTGCGCCTGATTCGCAGTTACAATTTAGCGCTAATGGTTTGCCTAACGGTTTAAGTATTAATTCTGAGGGGCTAATTACCGGAACGACGACGGTTGCTGCGGTAACTGAAGTTGAGATTACTGTAGTTGATACGGTGCATAATACACAAGACACCATTTCTTTTGACTGGTTGGTTACACTAGAACCTAATGCCGCCCCAGAGATAGTGAGTATGCCTAACACGCAAGCAGGCATAGATACTTTATACGAGTATCACATTGTTGCTCAGGATTTAAATGATGATGCGTTGGAGTTTAGCTTAAGCAAAGCTCCACTTGGTATGCTGATTGACGATAATGGAAAAGTAACCTGGATACCTATATTAGGGCAACAGGGACAGCACGTTGTTACAATTAATGTCACCGATGGCGCGCTTACAACTATTCAAGAATATATTCTTACGGTTAGCCAGCCAGATTTAGCTAATTCTCCACCCATCATTACGTCTAATCCTGCTGGACAAGTATTTGATAATAATAAATACAGTTATGCTGTAGAAGCAAATGATGTTGATGGTGATGTTGTTATTGTATCACTAGTTAATGGGCCGCAGGGGATGACCCTAACTGATGATTACATAGTTGAGTGGACGCCGACTGAAGAACAGATAGGCATGCACCCTGTAGAGGTGCAAGCGACCGATGGAAATTACATATATAGCCAGAAGTTTAACATAACGGTGTTAAAACCTAGCACAGATAATTCGCGTCCAATTGTTACTAGCACACCGGCGACACTTGCAATTGTAGACAAAGAATATACCTATCAAGTAATTGCTGAGGATGCGGACGGAGACGGACTAATTTTTAGTTTAGCGAACGCGCCGTCTGGGATGACAATTTCTAGCACTGGGACGGTCAAGTATACTCCAACCGCTAATCAACAGGGAGAACACCAGGTTACGGTTGCAATATCTGACACTAAAGTCGTTTTGTCTCAAGCCTATATGTTACGTGTTGTAGAAGAACCTACGATAAATCATGCCCCAGTGTTTACTCAACTGCCAACAACCGCTCAAACAAATATTGATTTAGGTCGTGATTTCTACACAGACGTCAACGCAACAGATCCAGACGGTGATCATCTGAACTTTGAACTAATCGTTCAGGATAACCTATTAGGTTTATCGATAGACTCTAATACAGGTGAAATGAACGCTTTTCCAACCACCGATAGCCAATTAGGTGAGCACATATTTAAAGTGAGAGTTGCTGACAATAATGGCGGGTGGGCAGAGTTTACTAGCAAGATAATTGTTTATAGAGAAGGGACTCATAACGCTTCACCAATAGTTACTAGTACGCCAAAAACGCTAGCTCAGGTAGGGGAAAACTATACATATCAAATGACAGTAACGGATCCTGAGAATGATGGAATTAACTTTTCAGTGATTAGTGGGCCATTTAGCATTGATCAACAGTCAGGTTCTATAAGCTGGCAGCCAACTGAAGCTGATTTGGGGGCTCATCAAGTTATTATAGAGATTACCGATTCATTTAATGCCAAAACACAACAACGGTATAGTTTATATGTTCAAGGAGCAGGGGATAACTCTCCTCACATTATATCAACACCTAAAACTGAACATTTCTTAAGCGATGGTTCATACCAATATCAAGTTGTTGCAGAAGACGTCGACCGACAAGCTGTCACCTATCAATTGTTAGCAGGACCAGGCTCTATCGACAATATTACTGGAATGTATTCGTTTTTACCGGGTGATATAGATATTGGTGAACATCATATCGTTGTCAAAGCAATTGACAGTGATGGATACAGCAGTGAACAAAGTTTTGCTCTGATGGTAATAAAGCAAGGCCCTTGGAATCATCGAGTATGCCGTTTATAAAATTAATTCCTGATGCGTTTGCTTCAGGTAAAAAAGGTTAAAGGAATAAATATGTATAATTACAACTCAATGTTTTCTTATTTTGAGCGGGCTCAGCGGGTCACGGCAGCAGTTAGTTACTTAGTTATTGCCTCAATGCTGAGCGTATTCTACGCCAGCCCATTGATGGCTTCGGTAAAAGCGCAAGAACTAACAGCAAAACATCAGCAATTAAAAGAGTCTTATGAGTTTGAGCAACATGTAACAAACAATAGCCAGCAAATGCATCAGCTCGTTAAAGGATTAAAAAGAGAACTGAAAAAGAAGCAACCCAATAAGGCCAAGTTGACTCAACTAACGCATAAGTTACAAGTGAGAAAATCGCTCCTTCAGCAAAAAATATTACCAAAAGTAAAAAAACAGCTCACTCGCGAAATGGCTAATTACAACAAGCAAAATTTTGATAAGGCGTGGCTAAAGAAGCAGCAAGCTGTATATGATGAAGTTCTATCCAGTGTAAATCAGGTGATTGAGGATATAGCTTCGCTCGAGGGGGCGACTTTTAAGGCTAAGGGCATAACACTTGCCAAGCTAGACAATGACTTTCTAAAACTAAATAAGCAAGCACCTGTTCATGATTATGATAATAATCAACTTCCCTTTGGTGCAAAAGAGAATATGTCTCCTAAAGCGGCATTAAACAGAGAAGCATTATTGATAAAGTTGGGCATCGAACCAACCCACGAGAGCAACACTTTACTTCGTGCTACGTCACAAGAGTTAGCAGTGACAGACACCCAATATATGGCAGAAGATTTACAAGCAGATGTTGATGTTCAGATCAATCAAGCAATTATCGACAAAGCTGCCGAATTAAACAATGACCCCGTAGAAATTTATAACTGGGTGCAGAACAATATTGATTACATACCAAGTTATGGCTCAATGCAGGGTTCTGACTATTCCCTTTTACATGGTAAAGCCAATGCTTTTGATACTTCGAGCTTATTAATTGCGATGTATCGAGCAGCAAACATACCAGCTAGATTTGTTTACGGCTCAGCTGTATTTGAGAAAACTCAACTAATGAACTGGGTGGGCGGCGTAAAAACTTGGGAAGCAGCAGCCAACTTGTTTGGTATGGGTGGTGTCCCTGTCACTGTAATATATGATGAGAATGGCATTTCAACGACAGCGGCAATAGAGCATGTGTGGGTTGAAGTGAACCTAAATAGCAGCTGGACCGCTGTCGATCCAAGCTTTAAGCAACACAATTACAAAGAACGATTACAACTTGAAGATGAAGTTCCTTTCGATGTTCAGGGATTTACCACCGCGATAGAAGCTAGCGCAGAAATAAATGAGACCGAAGGATGGGTTAGAGGCGTTGACCAAAGCACGATACAAAATCAACTGGAACAATATCAGTCTCAAATAGAGCAATATATAAATACAATAAACCCGAACGCTACCTACGCGGATATATTCGGCGAAAAAACTATCATTGAGCGAACTGCTGTTGACTTAAATAACGGCATATATCATCAACGTACGCTGGCCCAGCAATCATTAAGTAAATTACCAGATACTCTTCGCTGGCAGTACAAATTTCAAGTATCAGGCAGTTCAAATCTTACAATTACTGCCAATGCCCCAGATATTGTTGGAAAAACGCTTGCGCTAGCCTATGAGCCAACGACTGACTTGGATCGCCAAAGACTTGAAGATTTAATTCCTGAAGGGGCGACAGATGTGAGTCAGTTACCTGACAGTATTCCAGTCGATTATGTAAGTCTAACACCTCAATGGGTAGTGAATGGTCAATCAGTTATAAGTGGTACACCTGCTGGAATTGGGCGTGAAATAACCCTTAAACAAAGCTTTTACGAACCTGGTCGTGGATGGCAACCAAGCGAAGGTAGCGTTGATAATATAGGGGCTTACAAAGCAATTGGAGTTGACTTTCAAGGCATTGCACCAAAGCAGCTAGAACAACTGCAAACTGATTTAGCAATAACAAAAGCCAAATTAGAAGCTCAAGAGTTTGAGGGGTTAACAGCTCACGATATCACAGGTGGAATAATGCAATCAGGGGTGCTGGGTTATTTGGCCATGACCAATGGACTGGATAAAATGGCTGCTGATGCAACAGATTCTGTCATATTTAGAATGCCATCTCATGGCACTTTTGGTTTAGCGTCAAACGTTAGCTATTGGTTTGGCGTACCACGCAATGTAAGCTTTGACGGTGTTGTCATGGATATTGATAAACTATCTTTTGCCAACGAAGTCGATAACAATTGTTGGGATGAGTGGGTTAATTTTAATAAAGCCAGTGGTTCACGAGCCTCCTATCTTGAAAATTTAGTTCCTGAAATGATGTTTAATCAGCCGGATGAGAATGGTAACACACCACAGGGCGTATCAGCGGTTAAAGCAATCTCTGTCGCTTCAGCCCAAGGTCAGAAAATTTATACCATTACCCCTAACAAAATAGTAAGCTTGAATGATATAACCATTGATACTAACGCACGTAATGAAATTCGTGATGCACTGTATAATGGCAAGACAGTGACAGTACATGAGTCACCAATCAGCTATCATGGCTGGAACGGCAGTGGTTATGTGATTGAAGATCCTGAAACGGGGGCTGGAGCTTATAAAATATCTGGTGGGGCTAATGGGGGGTGGCTTGATATAGCCTTGCCTTTTTTGTTGATATTAGGAACAGTTACAGGCGCGAACGCAACTCTTATATTGGTTGGAGCACTGGTTTCGATTGTTTCAAGTGTAGTGTCCTTTCTTGGAAGTGTAAATGGATGTGGAATGGGAATAGCGGTATATATCGCATTAATTTTATTTACTGTACTGTTTATTGCGTCATTTGCTTCTATTGGCTGGGCGGTTGCGGGAGCGTGGGGCGGCATACTTATTTCTTACGGCTTCCCTAAGCTCGATCAAGTACTATGCAGGATTGGGTAAGTTTATGATAGTAACTAATGGAAATAAATTACTTTTTGTAGCATTAAGTTTTATATTATTCCCAATGGCAACGATTATCTTAAGGCAAATAGGCTATTTGAATATGTTGCAAACCATTATATACAATACTATCTTTGCAATAATATTGTCATGGATAGTGATACATATAGGTAATTATTTACAGCTGGAGTTTTTTAATTCAGAACATTGGTTTTGGTTACTATTGGTAAGCTCAAGTATTTCCTCATTTTTGATATTAGAACCTATTGATCAAGTATTATCGAAAATTGGAAAAAGGAACTTCTCTAGCAAAATTAAAGTGGTTGTGTTTTTAACCTTTTATTTGAATTTGTATCTAGGTTCACTATTAATATATTTTGCTCTTTATTGTAAGTTCAACAATATTAAGATGACTCTTGGTAGTATCATCCATTTTATTTCTAGTGAGCCTCATAGCATTTTGTGCTTGCTGGTCCTATATCCAACAAGTTTATATTTCTACTACACTGATTATTCTAGACGTAATACATTAAACTTTTAAGGTAAGCATGTGGCGGCTAAGCATTCCTTCTCTTCCCGCTGTGAGGGGGGCAACAAAGAATGCTTAAGTAGTTATATATTAATTATTTTTTTAACCTCCATGAAATAGGCGATTTGTATTATCGTTGATACCCGCTAGTGTAAAAAAATTTTATATTTTTAATGTTATTAGTTGTTTCAACTTTAATATTAATTTGGACTTGTCAGCAGCCAAGTCAGTTGATGGAACAGCGTTGCGTCTGAAAAACATACTTAACTTACCTTTGGTGCTTTATTGATGAGTAATATTGAATTTAAAATGACCTCTCCATCAGATGTCGCGGCGGCT
>CAKZQF010000030.1 GCA_937139475.1 uncultured Gammaproteobacteria bacterium
ATATCCGCAAGCAACAAGAAGCTGCCAACACCTTTGCACAACAAGCAGTGTTCCTGTCCTGGCAGTCAGCCGCGGACAATGTCACGAAAGCGGCAGAGTTACTGCATCTGTTTGTGGATGAGAACATTGATGATAATCAACCCTTCTCAGTAGTCAGACAACAGGCATTGAAGGTCATGAATGACAGGGATATCCAGACCCTCTGGGGGTTCTAGGGATTTTGCCGCCAAATATTGCAATTCGCTCTGTAGGCCTTGCTATTCCTAGGCTGTAGAGGTGCATTACTTTTCCAGGAACGGTATATATTCCTCAATCGGCGCCATCAGATACTCAATATCCAGCATTTCACTAGACTGATTGAACAGGTATTTACCCTTCAGATTGATGCTCTGCCATGCGACCGGAGATGCTCGCTTAATGGTCTCCGCTTGCTTGTCTTTGCCCTGATGCTCAAAGCTTTGCAGCAGGTTACTGAGAACTTTGGAGTTGAAGTAGATGATGGCATTGGCCATTAATCTAGCGCATTCATTCCACAGCTCGATCTCTTCATCGCTGTTACCACGGAATCGGTCACCATTCACCTGGCTAATCGCTCGGCGTAGCTGATGATAGGCTTCACCGCGGTTCAGTGCTTTTTGCACATGACTACGCAGCTCAGGGTCATCAATGTAGCTCAGCAAATATCGAGCTTTTACTAATCGGTTGTATTCGGTAAATGCTTCAAGTAAGGGGTGGTTACTTTTATAAGATGAAAGTTTTCGCACCAAGGTGGCTTGATCCGTTTTGCGCTGTGCCAGTGAGACTGCGATGCGTTGGATGGTGTCCCAGTGCTCCATGATGCGTTTGATATTAATGGGCTTTTTCAGGCTGAGCTGAAGGCGGTCGTTTTTATCCGTGGTGATATTAAACATCTTTTCGATCACGCTTCCAACTTTGGCGTATCGAGGCGCAAACTGGTAACCAAACAAGTCCAGGAGTGCAAAATTAATGTGGTTAACCCCATGAGTATCCGTCGACACAACGTCCGGGATTATTTCAGATCTATTGTTCATCAGAAGGTCGAACAGGTAGTGGCTTTCATGCTCGTTAGAACCGATAATTCGGTTGTTGATCGCCATGTGATGGGCGTTGAGTGCGTAAACCGCTGAAGGTTGCCACCCATTCCATGTGAAGCCTGCCACCCGGACCGGAGCAAGGCTGCCACCCATCGGAGCGTAGCGACGCGGGGTTTCTCTTCTTACTCCGAAGTCTCGGTGGCCGTCAACTTTGCCTGTTGTTTTCGCATGGATTCGCCCCGCAGGTTGATCTTGTAGGCGTTGTGTACGAGCCGATCCAGAATGGCGTCTGCCAGAGTGGCGTCACCGATTACGCCATGCCATTCCTCGATGGGTAATTGGCTAGTGGCAATGGTGGAGCGCCTGCCATGCCGGTCTTCCAGCACCTCCAGCAAGTCTCGCCGATTCTCGGCGCTCAGTTTCATCAGCCCCCAGTCATCCAGGATCAGCACGTCGACCTTGGCCAGATCCGTCAGGAGTTTTGAGTATTGGCCATCGCCTTTGGCAATGGTCAGCTCCCGTAGCAGTCGGGTCAGGCGGACGTACTGGGCGGTGTAACCCTCCCGGCAGGCTTTGTGTGCCAGAGCACAGGCCAGCCAGGTTTTCCCGACCCCGGTGGGACCGGTGATCAGCGCGTTCAGGTGTTCCTTCACCCACTGGCAGCTGGCTAGGCCCTGGATAAGCCCTTTATCCAGGCCGCGTGAGTTCCGGTAATCAATGTCTTCGAGGATGGCGGCGTGTCGCAGTTTGGCCCGGCGTAGCCGGCTGCTCATGCGCCGGTTGTCCCGTTCCGTCATTTCCCGGTCGACCAGCAGCCCGAGGCGCTCCTCGAAGCTCAGATCGGTGATGTCGGGGGTGGCCGACTGATCCTCCAGGGCGGCGGCCATGCCGGTCAGTTTGAGGGCGTGGAGCTTATCCAGTGTGGGATGTTTCAACATGTCAGATTCCTTCAGTGGTAGTAGGCAGGGCCGCGGATGTTGTCGTGTGTGTCAGGTAAGGCCAGTTCTTGTTGCTCTTCCAGGGGCTGCTCATCCAGGCGGTGCTTGAGGATGGATTCGATGCTCTTGTATCGGCAGCTGCCCAGCATCAGGGCGCGTTGGCAGGCGGCCTCCAGCCGCGACCCGCCGTAGCTCTGCCCCAACCGGAGAATGCCCAGACAGGACCGATAGGCCTGTTGCGGATGCTTTCTTGCCCCCAGCGCGGTACGGATAAGCTTTTCAGTTGCCGGTCCAGTCTTGGCTGCCCAGGCGGTCAGTCGCTCTGGGTTCCACTCGCCGGCTTGGCGGTGGGACTCCGGCATGTGAGCGGCGATGGTGCTATGCCGACCCTTCTGATCCGAACGCCGGTGGCTGGCGATCCGGTTGCCTCGGTGGAAGCATTCGATGGTGTTGTGGGTGATCCGGACCTCCACCTCTTTCTTGATCAGGGTGTAGGGCACCGAGTAGTAATGCCCATCGATGGCCACGTGGTAGTCGATGTGTACCCGGGCTTTTTTCCACTCGGCGTAGACATACGGCTCGGCGGGTAGCGGTTGTAGAACCGGCTGGTCCAGCTGTTTGAAGTGATCAAGCCGGCACCCGGGCAACTTGCGGAAGGGGCGGCTATTGAGCTTCTCCAACAGCTCACGGATGGTGGCGTTGAGCTGCCCCAGGGAGAAGTGCTGACGGTGGCGCAGGGCCGCCAGGATCCAGCGCTCAACGATCAATACGCCACCTTCCACCTTGGCCTTGTCACGGGGCTTGCGAACCCGTGTGGGGACAACGGCCACGCCATAATGGCTAGCCATATCCTGATAGGTCGGATTGAGATCCGGCTCGTAGCGATGGGCCTTGCTGACGCCGGAACGGAGGTTATCCGGAACCACCAGTTCCGGCACGCCGCCCAAGAACTCGAAAGTCCGGATGTGAGAGCCGATCCAGTCCGGCAGTGTCTGGCTCCAGGTGGCCTCGGCGTAGGTGTAATTGGACGCACCCATCACCGCCACAAAGACTTGCGCCTCATGGATCTCACCGGTGGTGCGATCAATGACGGGCACCGTGTGCCCAGCATAGTCCACGAACAGCTTTTCACCGGCTCGGTGGTCCTGACGCATCACCAGATCCAGCTTGCCCTGCCAGGCCCGGTAGTGCTCGCAGAACCAGCTGTACTGGTAGCCATCCGGATTGGCTTCCCGGTACTCCTGCCAGAGCAGGAACAGGGTGACGTTCTTGCCCCGGAGCTCATCGTGGATCCGCTGCCAGTCTGGAATGCCTCGGACCTGTGCCGGTAGATCCGGTGGTGGCGGGAACAGCCGTTGCTCCAGCTGGGCTTCACTCAGATCCTCTGGCAGCGGCCAGCCAA
Source organism: uncultured Gammaproteobacteria bacterium (assembly GCA_937139475.1). Lineage (GTDB taxonomy): Bacteria > Pseudomonadota > Gammaproteobacteria > Enterobacterales > Psychrobiaceae > Psychrobium. The sequence goes on from CAKZQF010000030.1 coordinate 3,396, forward strand.
GCTCCGCCTCAGCAGCACGCCGCAGATACTCGCTCACAGTGGGGCGACTGATGCCGCAGGCTGCGGCAACCTGTCGGTTGCTAAGCCCTCGCTCCCACTTGAGGCGAAGGACTTCTTTGATTTTACGCATGGATAACCTCTTCGCTGGCATCTGGCCCTCTCCGGATGAAAAGGAGCAGAGTACCGTTAGTTATCCCGCGCCGGACGTTTTGATGGGGGAATCAGGCAGCCTGCCAGGGTGGCAGCTTTGCCGTGGAATCAGTGGCAGCTTTCGCGTGGAATGGGTGGCAGGCTTCGTCTGGAATCAGTGGCAACCTTGGTCTGGAATACGCACGTTGAGGCTTACGTTCGATAACCCCTTGGCTGTACCGAAGTATTTTGAGGAGTACCGAGTGCGGAAGGTTTCCCTTTTGGCTTCGAATTTCTGCCCGTCGGCGCTGACATGCACAATGCCTTCCTGGATGTAGTAGTGTTTGAAGATCGGTAATTTGGCCGTTGCATTGTTAATACGGTCGTTAGCGTTACTAAGAGTTTCTAACCGCAAGTAATTAGCCTGAATGGTGCTTAACTGTTCATAGTTACGATCAGAGATCTCTGCTATACCATAGATTCCCTGGTTGGTCGCATTCGCAACCATTATCGCCAATAAATCCACTTCGAACTGCCGACCTTTAGTGTTCATACCTAAGACGTGCTCGAAGTCATCGATAAAACCTGTATCTCGGTCGACCACTCGCAGAACATCGGCGATGTCTACCGAACGCATCTGCCCAAAGAAAGGGTTATTGACCAAGTGCTTCTTGCTCGCAGTGGGCAACCTCCAGTGTCGTTTACCTCCTTTTTGCTTCAGGATAATGTCTCGGTTGTCCGTTTCTTCCAGATAGTGGCTCACCTCGTCCAGACGCATATCAAGTTCGGTAGCCATATTGGTTATGAGCGATGCAGGATTGGCCATCAGCTTTTCCTGTGCAGTGGATTCTAACAAGCTTTGCTTTTCTTGTTTCCAGTACTTTGGTTTAACTAAATCTGCATCCAAAGCCCGGTATTTAATAACGTCTGGCATCAACAGCTGACCTTGCAATCGGTCGGGAATCTGCAGATAAAGGTACCATTCATAACGGCCTTTATTGAGGCTATCATCTTTATTCAGCAACAATGGGAGTAGTTGTTTTTGTGGTAAACGGCGATCCAGACTGGCATCACTGAGCTTATGATTGGCTACCAAATCTAATCTGGCTTGATCTAGCACTCGCGCCAGTCGCTGTGTTTTATCTGCACCTTCAATTCGTAAACAGCAGAACAATGATCGTAGCAACCCTGTGCGTAGCGTTGATTCTCCATCCAGTTGCTGCCAATAAGACTCATCTGCAGACTTCTTTTGACTGCTCAAGTACTGGCAGACAGAGGTGAGATCTTTGGCATTAAGTACCTTAAAAGCCTGCTGCTGGACCGATTGTAAGCGAGTGTCCGGTTCAACATCTTCTTCCAAAAACAACTGAAAAACACCTGCAGCTTTTTCGACATTCCGAGCAGCTTTCTGCCAATCTTTATAGACTTGTTCCTTGGCCATTGCCTTGGCACGAGCCTTCACTTGCCGTACATGATGGATAAAACCATCAGCGATTCTTTCCAAACATTGCTGATGTCGATGTTGCAGATAGCTTAACAGGTACAACTGCTGATTGAGCGGTGATTGCCGTTTGAGTTTGGCACCATAGTAATCCACGCGGCTGGCGAAATAATGTAGGTTCATTTGCGACAGCCCCAGGCTTTCCTGCACTTGAGTGACTTCAACGATCCAAGGCTGAAGGTGATGATAAACTTGAAGCTCTTTGTTTAGTTCAGTGCCTGTGAAATTGCGTGCACCTTGGCGCAGGTGTTGTAACGTAAAGGCATTCTCGCCACACAGTAGCTCAGAGAGCATGGTCTTCAGGCCTTTGGGGCAAGCGGCTTTCACGCGCTCATGTAAAGCATTCTGGTGTTGTATCAGAACTTGGCTGATGAGCTTCTGCAGTGTGCTGTAGGCGGGAATTGCAATCTTGTTGTGGGACAGATATTCGGTCGTCGAGTCAAAAAGAGCTCGTGGTGCCGCCCAGCTATTTGCGCTTTCAAGTAAATGGCCTGTCAGCAATGAGTGGTGTTCATGGTCACTCCAATTAGAAACGCCAAGTAACGAAAGAACACGCTCGTATAATCGGGACTTCTGGTCAGCCTTCAGGCTAAATCGACGGTATTTTAGATCTTTGAAGTACAGTTTAGAGACAAATGCTAGGTCAGACTGCATTGATTTGAAGCTGGGATTGAGCAGGATCGGTTTAGATTTGAAATAGCCCAGCAGAACGATAGCCACAACTCGATGCTTACGATCTCTAATCCGGTTGATTTCATCGAATTCTCGGTCATTAAGAGTAAAGAAAAAACGCTGGTCGGATTCGGAGAACACGGGAGGTGAATACAATTCTTCAATTTCTGCCGCTGTCAGTATCGACAGGCGCTTACCTTTGCTCATATCTTGACCCAAAAAGCCAAGAAGGATACAGATATTTGCGGTGAAATGAAATTAATAGCCTTCTACAGGTCACGCCAGCCGTGGCTTGCAGGGCGAATTGCAATATTTGGCGGCAAAATCCCTAGAACCCCAACTAAGTCGAAGCTTAGCCTGTAACAAATGAGATTTTTAAACTTTACGCACTAGCTATCTAATATGTATCGCTTTAGTTTGTTAGCCAGCATTAAATTCTCTCACGAACATATAGCGCTTTTACCTCAAAGCCAGCGCTGATAAGCATATTCAAAAAGTACCGCTTAGCACTGTATACCAAGCATTTCATTCAAGTTAACCTCTTAGACTAAGACCTTATTTTTTCTAATCGACAAATTCTATCGAAAAAAAAACCCCCTTACTCAAATACTAGATTTGGCCACACTATGGTTTCAATCGGTGGCCACATTATGGTCGCAATACCATTTTTTATAAATTAATGCGCTGTTAAGAACCATTAACAGCGTATTATTAAATTTAAAGAACTGTGAGTATGTTTAACATACTGGTATAATCATACTTTAATAATATTTATTAGTTGGATTTTTGGTATTGCGACCATAATGTGGCCACCGATTGATACCATAGTGTGGCCAAATTACTTTGAATATTTAGTAGGTCTCAAATGCTAAATTGGGACAGGAGCGGTCTTTCACTTTAAGTTTTTTGAGGTGTTAAAACTGCTAATTTTAAAGCGTTCCTGTGGGGCTGAAAAGTCCACAAATGAGACCTTTAGTCTGGCTTTAATTTGGTCTAATTATCAGTATTTCACTGACTTGCAGAATAATGAAAGAGTGCAAAAGTATTAATTTTTACTCCCAAAATCCACTCAATACTAACTTTAACTACTCTTTCTAACCTCAGTCTTTTGAGGTGTTTTTATTTTTAATAGCATTTACCTTAACGCTCGCCAAATGATTCCGGCAGGGTTTTACGCAATGGTTTTAATCAATAATCTATAAACGGTGTCAGATCTATTTTCTGTAGTAACTTAAAAATTAGATCGGACACCTTTCATATTTATTTTCGAGCTCTACGGCGTGCAAAACCCAATCCTGACAAGCCAATACCTAACAAGGCTAAACTAGAGGGTTCAGGCACATCAGCGACTTCAACACGAAAGAAGGCGTTTTCAGAAAACCCATTGAATTGCCCGACTATTCTAGAGCCTAAAAGCACATCATTAATTTTCATAGAATCATTCCAATC